>JAQGHT010000922.1 GCA_028291565.1 Planctomycetaceae bacterium
CGGACATCTCCGCCATTATTTTGAGGCAATTGCTCTCCAACGCCGAAAAACAGCTGCGCACGAAAGTCACGCAGGCGGTGATCACGGTCCCAGCACAATTCAGCGATGCACAACGCGCTGCAACAGCAGAAGCCGGGCGCAAGGCCGGCCTGAAGCAAATTGACATCATCAATGAACCCGTCGCCGCGGCCCTGTGCTATGTTCTCGGCACGGAAGGCATCTGGTTCAGTGAATTGGCAAACGATCAAACGATCATGGTCTATGACCTGGGGGGCGGTACCTTCGACCTGTCCCTGGTCAGGTACAAGCAGGACGAAGTCCGCGTGCTGGCCAGTACTGGCGACCTGCACCTGGGCGGTATTGATTTTAACGAAGCGCTGCTGAATGATGTCGCGGATCAATTCACGCGCGAGTTTAAAGAAGACCCTCGCGACGAGCCAGAAAGCCTGCAATATCTGGCAATCGAAGTCGAGCAAGCGAAACGCAGCCTGACTGCTCGCCCGCGCACCCCGCTCAGCATCCAGCACGCGGGGAAACGCAAGCTCTATCAAATTGATCGCGAACGATTTAATCAACTCACATCCAAGCTGGTCAAGCAGACCGAAGATATTACACTCGAGCTGCTGAAAGCCCAGAAGATGGGCTGGGCGAAAGTCGATGTCGTACTGATGACGGGCGGTTCGTCGCGCATGCAGTCGATTAGTGACATGCTGAAGCGATTGAGCGGCCGAACGATCAACACGTCACTGTCGCCCGATCAATCCATTGCTCATGGTGCGACCTATTACGCCGGCATGTTGCTCAGCAAGAGCGAATTTGTGAAGTCCATTCTGACCAGCGACGCGGCTGCCCGATTCAAAAAGGTCCAGCAGAAGAGCGTCACAGCCCGCGGTCTGGGGATTTTGATTCGCGATACCAAAACAAACACGCGGGTCCCGTATTACTTGATTGAAGCAAATACACCGCTGCCGGCGTCCAAGACCCAGATGTTTGGAACCGTTATCGAAAACCAGCGGCGGGTCCATTTGCAAATCGTGGAAAGTGGGGCACGCCCTGAATTGCCCTTCGCCAACCTCGGTAACTGTGTGATCGAAGATCTGCCGAAAAATCTGAAACGTGATTCGGAAATCGCCGTGACGATTAGTTACGACGAAAGTGCCCGAGTCCATGTTTCCGCGAAAGAAGTTAAGAGCGGCAAAGAAGCCACCATCGAATTGGTTCGCACCGAAAATCTCCTTGAGAAAGAAGTCGAAGACGACGAAGACGATTTGCGGATCGAATTGGGCAACGAACAAGTCGACAACGCTGCCGAACAGACGATCATTCACAAAAACAAACCGCTTGTGAACGTTACGCCGTCGATCAAACCCCAGGAGACGGTAAAACGTCCGATTCCGAGCTCGTCCGTACCCGCCAGTAAGCCGGTTGCCAAGCCCGCCCCCAGTCGATCGCGAGACTTGGACAGTGCCGATATGCCCTTGGCCCTCTGCAGCAACTGCGGCGAGCCGTTGAATGCGCGCGGTGTCTGCGCCGATTGTGAGCCCGATCTGCCGCAAAAAAAGTCAGTCGCTCCTGGATCCAGCAAGCCCGTTTCCAGGCCCGACCAAAGCGGTGCAATGCCTGCTGCCCGTCCTGTTCCCCGACCTGGAGTGAAGCCAGTTGCCAGCCCGGCGTCATCGAGTGGCAAGCCCAACTCCTCTCCAATCAAGCCAGTCAGCAATAAACCCCCGGCACCGCAGCCTTTTGATGACAACGACATCATTGACCTGTTTGGCTCGGATGTGGAAGAGACTCCACCTGCCAAGTTACCGGCGCCGGCTGCCAAACCTGCCCCCAAACCCACTCCGCGTCCAGTCCCGCCGGCAGGGCAAAGCAAGCCCGGAGTGAGACCCATGCCGCAGCCTCAACCCAGAAAGAGACCAGAAATTCCGTTGGATGATTAGGATTGTTATGGATTCCGAACCCTAATCGTATTCTCGTTGATGAAAAATCACCCCGTAGTTGACTGCAGACCGAACGGTTGGCAATCGTATGGTGCGCCTTGTGAAATCAAATGCTTCATGTGAAAGAGGTTCACACGTTGAGAACTTGATCGCTAATTCGGCATCTGTTCACAATGCTCTTGATCTGTGTGTATGACCACACATTTTGTTCTCTTGCGTGCCAAGTGAACGTACAATGTGTTTCCGCGTGTTTTCGTTGGCACGGATGGCCTGAAAAACGCTAAACAAGGAGGGCTGCGATGGTTCGAATCTTGTTGGTCTCAGCGGTGCTGCTTGGATTCTTGAGCCCCTTGACTGCCAATGCTCAACAAGTCACCTTCCAAAATCAAGGAAACACCCGCGACTCGGATGATTCATCGGTAGTTTTGCCATACGACAGCTATATGCCAACAATAAAGACGCCGCGCATTGCCCCTCCTAAAATCCAGGAAAAGCCTTTAAGCTACTGGTTCGGGCGGCTTGCCAGCAAAGATCCGCTGATTTCCAAAGCAGCCAAGCGGGCCCTCAAGAATCACCGTGATCACCAGCTGATGATACAGTGGCAACAATTCAGCATCTTTGATCCGGAATACGAACCGAAACTAGGGCGGCTTCGGCATGAACTTCGGCCATTGCTTTGCTGTCTCATTACGCTTCTGGACAACGACGACTCGCAAATTCGTTCGCTGGCGATTTCGGCACTTGTAATCATTGGGACCGAGGCGGAGGCAGCCCGTCCGGCGCTTTGGCGAATCATTTACTCAGGACGAAGACCGGAAGACTCGATTCTTGAAGCGAGCGAAGCACTGCTTTACGTCAGCCCAGGTCATTTGCCAATTGTCCCAGAGTTGTGGTGCGCATACTGTCAACAGTCAAAACATCCGATCGAATTATTGACTCTCGACTCCAACAGAACTGACGAATATGATCTGTTCAGTGCAGGTTTTGGAGCAGTGATTCTAACGTCTGTCCTCGCCAATACGCGGCGTACTACGATTGAAATTCCAGCTTTGGCCCAAATTGCACGATCAAAGACAACGCCACGTGGTCTACGGCTGATGATTTTAGAAACATTTGGCAGTCTCAAAACGGACGCCCGAGCCGCAATTCCTGTGATATCCGATCTCCTGAACGACGAAGATCCTTTTATTCGAATCACGGCCGCC
This sequence comes from Planctomycetaceae bacterium, assembly GCA_028291565.1. GTDB lineage: Bacteria > Planctomycetota > Planctomycetia > Planctomycetales > Planctomycetaceae > JAKFVC01. The sequence continues at coordinate 3,149 of JAQGHT010000922.1, forward strand.
TTTGTTTTGATTTCGATGCGAGAAAGTCGAGGAGAAGCTGAAAGGATCATACAGTCCATCAAGATGAATGATGACATGCGCATAAAAGTTCAGAAGAGTCTCGACGAAATGTTCAAATCGACGTCAGAGTCGGGCGAATTCATGAGAAGAGTCTGGAGAAATGAAACAAATTCAACAGAGTCGAATGAATCGAAAGAATGGAATGAGCGGTGGCAAACTTACATGAAAAAACAGTTTCAACTCAGTCTCCGGAGCAATCTGCCGTTTTATCAGCGTGAAGCGCTTCGGGATCTGGGCGAAATCGGAGAGGATGCCAAGTGGGCTATTCCGGACATTCTACAAACCCTAAGTGGCAATGATCCTTACACCAGAGAAGCCGCCCTTGAAGCTCTCAAACAAATCGATGCGGCAGCCATTCCGCAATGGGCGCTGTCCAGCACACAGGTGCCCATCTGGGAATCACCATCTCTTTCGACTTGCATTCAGACTCGAGTAATTGGTGGATCTCGATACGGTAAAGTCCTTGCACGACAATCCAGAAGAAACCGGCGTCGTTGAGTTGTTTCTACAGGCTGTTGTGAGATCCCGCTCCTCAGACGCAAATCCGCGCTGTTTTCCTGTCTGCAACCGACTCCACCGAAGCCGCCTCGAATTCGTATAGTCGTGGCGAAAACAACTGGTACGTCGAAGAGTTTGCCTGAACGGCAAAACTCTTCGACTGCGAGTCTCGGAGAGACATCGCCTACAGAGAAATCAAGTTGTTTGGCCATAGGAAATCGGCGAATCGTTTCCAAAAAAAGTGTCTTGACATGGAACTTCCCCGCTGGCCAGCGAAAATAATTGTCAAATCAAAGACCTTCGATTACACTCCTTTCTAGCATAAGTGCCAATTGTTTTGGCGTAAATGGAGTTCTGCGACGGCTTCGAGTTCTTTCGTTGTACACTCGTGATCCGTCGTCACTTTTCATTGCCGCGAGTGGAAAATGCCGCTGTCCGTGACCTGTGATTCCTGTTCTGCTGAATACCAGCTTCGTACCACTGCCGCCGGCAAGAAAATCCGCTGCAAATCGTGTGGAGACGTGATTCGAGTGCCAAGCCAGGCGGCGGAATCCCTCGACGATCTGGCCGACTTGGATGAATCAGAGGCGGAACTGGACGAGGACTCGCAGCAATTTCGACGACCGCCTAAGTCCGGAAAAAATCGAAGCCGCAAATCGAAGCGCTCCCGGGGCGGTGCTTCGGGACCGGTTGCGGAGTATCTTGGCCGACAGTTCTCCGAAGCGCCAGTGAGAACCGTTGTCATTGCCGTTTATGGACTGCTGATTGTCGTCGGTTTCATTTCCCCGATTATCTGGATGTCACTCGCGTTCTCCACCCTGATTTTGTCGTTCGGTTTGTTCGTACTGAGCCTGGTGACTCTGATTTTGCTGCAACTGCTGCACAACCCCTGGCTGATTCTGGGCGCCATTACCCGAATTTATTACTCGCGGCCACTCACTTGGGAACAATTACGAATTCCGATCAGCATGTTCATGGGCGGTGTCTACGTCGCGCTCTTCTGCATCCCCCCGTCGTTGCTCCTCGCCGCGCTTCAAGCCCATCGATCCGGTCTGGCACGGAATCGTCCTGCAACCAATGCCCCTGCAAGTCCCGTGGCGGATTTTCAATCCAAGGCGATCAAAACGCCAGTAGCGGTGACGGCCGCTGCCGAGGCACGCGATCTGTTTCAGGTCGCCAACGTTCCCCTTCCCGAATTCCTCATTCAGCAGCCACCTCAAACGACACCGGCTTCGAAGATTACCTATTTCGAAGTTCAGACCAAGCCTGTGAATGGCGTTGCACATCCTGGGTCTGGCATGCGGTTGCGACTGTATATGCCACGCCGAGATGCCCTGCCGAAAACTCTGGGATGCGTGCTGGTGGCCCCGGCTGGCAGCAATCTGATTTCGGGAAAACCTCTGGATGACTTGAATCACGAAGCGGAAACCGTGCCCTATGTCCAGGCAGGAATGGCGGTAGTCCATTTCTCGCTCGATGGGCCGATTTCCGACTTGAGTCTGACCAACGATTCCACAATGTCTACGGCCTACAAGGAATTCAGCTTGGCGGCAGCAGGACTCGTCAATGCCCGGAACGCCATGGCATTTGTGCTCCAGCAAGTCCGTGAAGTCGACCCACGACGAATCTATATTGCCGGTCACAGTTCGGCGGGATCGTTGGCGTTGCTGTTCGCAGAACACGAGCCTTCGGTGCGCGGTTGCATTGCATTTGCTGCATCTTGCGAGCCGCGTCGTGAACTCGCAGAGCTGGGAAATGATCCCCAGATGTCGGCTTACTTGCCGGGAATTCAAACGTTCGTGTCCCGGAGTGCTCCGATCACGCATGTGAGCTCATTGGCGTGCCCGGTCTTTCTGTTCCATGGCGCGGGTGACCAGGTCGTACCAATCAGCCAATCGGTGAATTTTTCGAATGCAGCCAAAGGCCTAGGCAAAAAGGTGACTTTCAGCCAGGTTTCCGACGGCGATCACTACCGCGCGATGGCTGAAAAGGGAGTCCCATTGGCCATTCAGTGGCTGAAAACAGAGTTCGGCGAACCTGAGAGTATGGTAACTGTTCCGGAACTGCCACCGGAACTCCAACCGATCCCCACCGTCAGCCGTCAGCCAAATTCCCAGCCACCTTCGGCGACTACTCCTGTCCGACCGAAGACTCCCTCGCCGATGGGTAGACCCGCACTTGGACCGAAGTTTTAGACTCAAATTGACTGATGTCGTTCTTGTCGAATATGCATTTATGCAAAGTTAAACTTTCAATCGCTTTCAATTCGTGAATTGCCTGCAGGTCCACACTCGACAATGTCGCGCCCCAAAAAGTGACTTCTTTCAGTGCAGCGCATCCGTTCAATCTTGAAAGGACCGCCTGGGGTATCTTCCCTTCAATTCCGCCAGTCCGTTGCATTGGTTGAGGATGTGGAATGCCGTAGAGTGTCAGTTTCTGCAGATTCGGCAATCCAGGCAGCAGTTCGTAGACGACTTGAAAGTCCGAGAACTTTCCGAGTTCCAGTTCGCGGACTGATCTCAGTTGTCGCATACCACGAAGGATATCGACTTCATTATCATCACACGCGAAAAGAATTTGATCGACATTCCGAAAGGAATTCTGGATCGACATCGGCGGGGTTTCAGACGAAATCAGACTCCATCGATCGGAAAACGTAAGATCAGCACCCGCGTTGCTGAGCGCGTGAATTGCTGCTGAATGCCGACTTTCCAACCAGAGCAAACTTCCCATCCCAGCCAGCGCGCAGAGAATGATTCCCATCCATAACCATCGGAAGGCTCTTTGGGTGAGTGCTGGCGGGCGATGTGATGGTTCCAGTTTTCGATCTGGGTCATCTTTGGGGTCTTGCATCATGTTACGTCGAGTTTCCCCGCATTCGATAGTACGTCAGGCGAAACCCATCATCAGTTTTTGACGAGTCACCTGTGTTGCCCTTATTTTTTCATTTCGCGCACGTGCTGATACGCAGCCTCCTGCATGAACTTGGACGCGGCTGGTGTATTGGTATGGCCCGCCAGGACGTCGGCGTGAATTGCCTTTGGCATTGTGAGCGCGTTGTAAGCGGCATAGACGCTCGTTGGAGGACAAGTCGTGTCGATGAATCCGACTGTCACCGCTGCGCCTTTGCATTTCGCACGCGCTGCGAAATTGACGCAGTCAAAATAGCGAGAGACTTGCAGCACAGTCGCGTCGGGTTTGCCTGTCGCATCGTTGGGAACAATCTTCGGCCAACCGCTGATTCGATTGGCAGCGCTACCCGTGTGATCGCAACCGGCCGGGACACCGGCGCAGATGAACGTGACGCGGGGATCGAGACCCGCCGCCGCGAGGGCCTGGAAACCTCCCTGGCTGCTACCGTAGACAATCACCGTCTTGCCATCCCATTCCGGCTGGGCTGTCAGGAAATCGATGGACCGAATCAAACGCAGAAACATCCCCTTGAAGTAACATTGCTCGCGATCATTGCGTCCGATACTCCGGTAGTCTTTTAATTCACCGTCGTTCAGAGCGGTATAAAACTCTGGGGGCTTGCCGTTGGGAATACCATGCGCATTGATGTCGAGGGACAACATGCCGCCTTCGCGTTCCGACCAGTACGTGCTGGCCAGATTTGAACCTCGTACGCCCGCCCCATGCACAAAGAGAATCGCGGGCAGCGATTTCGGCTTGGCATTCTGAGGCCGCCCAAAGTACCCGGAAACAGGCTTGCCAAGACATTCCACCTGCAGATCAAACGCGTCGACACCTTTCGCGGGGCTTTGCACCGATGTCAGCGTGGGTTTCAGCGGCACCTTTGCGAGTTCCGCTTTCTGAGCAGCCCAGAACTGATCGAAATCATCCGGCACAGGCAGGCTGGGTTTGATTTGAAGCGGATCATAACCCGCTCCAGCCAATGCCACGACTTTGTCGATCGTGGCCCGGCAGAGCAGAAACCCAGGTTCGTCAAGCTTCCCTGTCAGCGTCGCTTTGCCGTCATTCAAGGTCAGTGTCTGAGCTGGCTGAGGTTGAAATCCATCCTTGGACAAGACGCACGTGACTTTGACATCCGAGACCGGCTTGCCATCTTGAGTGGCTTCAATCGCAAAGCTGGCCGTCTCACCGGACTTGTAAAGCGCGTCGGCTCGATCCGTGGTGACTTTGAGCGTCAACACCGGCGCCTGCGTCGTCGTGTTTTGACCAGCCAACCGTTCCAGCGGAACGAGCAAAAAAGTGACAATGACACAGTAACGCAGGACTGTCTTCATAAAATGACCTTATTGCCAGAAGCGGTGGAATTGTCAGACAACGTACGGATTCTAATTCGTCAGCCCTCAAAATTCACCTCTTCATGGCGAGCGTTGGGCGTAAGCTCAATGATCTTCATCGGTGGACCTTCTGCTTCAAATCAATTCCTGTGTGCATCAACAGACTGCGCCAAAGTCTGTCGTCGTATTCCCAATCCCAAGATAGCCATCCGGCTTACGCCGGACGTTCGCCATGAACCATTCCGAATAGTGCGGTCTTTTCTGTGAGCGGAGAACGCAGTCTACGGACCAACGCCGCACAAGCCAGAGGCTTATGCTACGTGATTTCTGTCGCCGAATGTCGTAAACTAGAGATTCGCAGCTAACTCAAATTGGAAACGTTGGGAGCGATGATACGATGGTTCACGATTTCAGGCCTCTGAAATTCCTGCTCTGCGGAGTCTGGACAATGTTTTGCTGCGGCGTGGCGACCGCGGCAGAAGACATTCCATTAACTTTCAATCGCGACATCCGGCCAATTCTTTCCGCCAATTGCTTTGCCTGTCATGGTCTCGATGTCAAACAGCGCAAAGGCGATTTGAGACTCGACACGGCTGAGGGGGCGTTCGCCGATCACGACGGCAAATTCGCAATCAAGCCGGGCAACCTCGAGGCCAGTGAGCTGGTTGTGCGGATTCTGTCCGAAGACCCGAATCTGGTCATGCCGCCACCGTCCACCAAGAAAACACTCACGGCCGAACAGAAGGAAATCCTGCGTCGCTGGATCAAGCAGGGGGCTCAGTATCAGAAGCACTGGGCCTTCGAGCCACCCGTCAAACCGCCCGAACCGGCCGTGAAGAAAGCAGAATGGGTGAAGAACGGAATCGATCGCTTCATCCTTTCGCGGCTGGAACGGCAGGGACTGTCTCCGCAACCTGAAGCCAGCCGTCCGCGATTGATCCGGCGCGTCGCATTCGCGTTGACGGGATTGCCTCCCACGCCGCAAGAAGTGGCGGCATTCGAAACCGATGTCGCCCCCAATGCTTATGAGAATATGGTCGATCGATACTTCCAATCGCCCCGTTATGGCGAGGAACAGGCTCGAAACTGGCTGGATGTGGCACGCTATGCGGATACGCACGGCCTGCATCTCGATAATGAACGGTCGATGTGGCAATACCGGGATTGGGTGGTCGATTCCTTCAATCGAAATCTCTCCTTTGACAGGTTCACGATCGACCAGCTGGCCGGGGATCTCGTTCCAAATCCGACTCCGCAGCAACTCGTCGCGACCGGCTTCAATCGTTGCAACGTCACGACGAGTGAAGGGGGTTCCATCGAAGCCGAATTCGTTTATCGCTATGCTGTGGATCGTACGAGCACGATGGTTCAGACGTGGATGGGGCTCACGGGGGGCTGCGCGGTCTGTCACGACCATAAATACGACCCATTGAGCTCAAAGGAATTCTATTCCCTGTACGCCTTCTTTCTGTCTGCCGCCGATCCGGCGATGGACGGTAACAACAATATCACAGCGCCGTTTTATCGCCCGATGACACTGGCACAACGGCAATCGCTGACTGCGGCGCAATCCGCCGAACAGGAGCAGCAAACACTATTAGAACAGGTCGCGGTCACGGCGATTTATACCGACCCGGCGATCCCGCCGGCGACCGCGGAAAAGACGGCAGCTGAAAGCCCGCCCGTTGTGAAAAAGGCGATCGAAGATGTCTGGTTGAATGATCAATTTCCGCTGGGATCGAAACTGACCTGTTCATCACGCAACCCGTCGGTCTGGTCGCTCGAAGATGTCGCGCCCCCGATTGGGCGACGAGCTTTGCGGCAATCTTCCGCCGCCAATTATCACGATAAGTTTGAGAATTTCACCGTGCCAATGCTGCTCCCGGAGAACGCGACGTTTCTCATCTGGGTCCGCATTGATCCGTTTGAACCATCGCAAGCCATCACAATTGAACTGAATGGACCACAGGGAAATCGACGTGTCGTCTGGGGTGACGCGGCTCGGTATGGAGCAAAAAACACGGACCCCAATCGTCTCGGCGAAGTCCCGTCACCCGGCCAGTGGACGCAGTTGGAAATTCCTGCCGCCGCATTCAATCTCAAACCGGGTGATGCGGTGAAAGGTGTGACGTTGGCCCAATTCGGCGGGATCGCGTGGTGGGATGGCTTGCGATTGAAAGGCGAGATTACGCCAGCGACTGATCCACGATCGTCATTTCTCGTCTGGTGGAAATCGCGGGCCGGACAGGACACTCCTGGCGTTCCGGCAGAAGTTCAGCCCGTGCTGAAAGCGGGGCCGGATCAAGCCCCGACTCCGGAATTGCGAGACAAGCTCTTACGCTTTTATCTGGCCTACATTGCCCGGCCGGTAAATGATGAAATTCGCGATCGCCAGGCGCAATGGCTGGCTGCGCAGGTAACCCGGATGACATTGGAAGACGGAGTCGCTGGTACGTTCATTTTTAAGGAAATGGACAAACCGCGTGACGCCTTTGTGATGCTTCGCGGGCAGTATGACAAGCCGGGCGAACCTGTTTCACCCGCAGTCCCCGCGATTTTTCCGACACTCAAACCCGCGGTCCATGGCTCACGCCCCACACGACTCGACCTGGCCCAGTGGCTTGTGGCTCCCGAACACCCCTTAACGGCCCGTGTGACCGTCAATCGATATTGGCAACAATACTTTGGGACCGGACTCGTGAAGACCAGCTACGATTTCGGCTCACAAGGCGAACTCCCTAGCCATCCAGAATTGCTCGATTGGCTCGCTGTAACTTATCGCGAACAGGGCTGGGACACGAAAGCGTTCCTGAAACTGCTGATCACTTCCGCCACGTTCCGGCAAGAAGCCAGGGTGACTCCGGAACTGTTGCACGTCGATCCCGAGAACCGTTTATATACCCGAGGCCCCCGCTTCCGGCATGATGCCGAGCAGATTCGCGACAACGCCTTGGTCGTCAGCGGATTGCTGAATCTCACGCTTGGCGGCCGCGGCGTCCTTGCATATCAACCCCCAAAAATCTGGGAACCTGTCGGATACTCTGACAGCAATTCTCGCTA
>JAQGHT010000970.1 GCA_028291565.1 Planctomycetaceae bacterium
TGTTGCTCCTGAAGAGTCTCACCCCGCACATTGGATCTTCTTTCAGGGAAAGACGATCCGGGCGGGGCTAATATCAATCATGTATGCGCCAGAAGTCGAGAGTGGATCGTGATTTCGACACAGCCAAGGCAGCCAAAACCATGTGCACCGGACCAGAAAGGGGAGCGAACTGTCCCAATTGGTCGCGAAATTGGCTACAAATGGACTTACCGAGTCTGATTTTGGCGACGTTCAATCCGCCCTTAAGGACTTGCGCAGCAATAAGTGCCGTAGGATGGGCACTCTTGCCCGTCGATGACCTGAAAGGCCGTAGGCAACTTCCGACAGTGATTGATGCGCCGATCCTAGGACGAATGTTTGACGGGGAATCATTATGCAACCGCGAATCAATTGTGTTTTGGTTTTGTTCGCACTCATCGGCGTATTCTTTCCGGCAGTCGTGGCCTTGCACGCGGCCGAAGCGAGAAAGCCGAATATTGTCTTCATTCTGTGCGATGACCTGGGGTATGGGGATGTCGGTTGCTTTGGTCAAACCAAGATTCGCACCCCCAACATTGATCGTTTGGCTGCCGAAGGCATGCGGTTCACGCAGCATTATTCCGGCCACAACGTGTGTGCTCCTTCGCGCTGTGTGCTGATGACCGGCATGCATCCGGGGCACGGCTATATCCGGGATAATCGTGGTGGAGTCAGCAGCGGCAGCGGGCAGGAAGGTCAGGAACCGGTGCCGCCCAACTGGTTGTCGTTGCCGCTGACGCTCAAACGACAAGGCTACACTCTGGGGGCGTTCGGAAAATGGGGTCTCGGTCCAGTGGGAAGTTCCGGCGATCCGCTCAAGCAGGGATTCGATCGGTTCTTCGGCTACAACTGCCAGGGCGTCGCCCATAACTTCTATCCTACACATCTGTGGGACAATGATCAGAAATTGGAATTGAACAATCCGAAGTTCGCTTCGAAACAGAAACTGCCCCCGGGCAAGGATCCTCAAGACCCGGCCAGCTATGTTTCATATTCCGGGAAGGACTATTCACCTGATTTGATCGCCAGCCAGGCCTTGAAATTCGTCCGCGATTCCAAAGACCGCCCCTTCTTCTTGTACTTCCCGACGACCGTACCACATCTTGCGTTGCAGGTTCCTGAAGATTCGCTGGCCGAATATGCCGGCAAGTTTCCGGAAGAGCCCTATGTGGGTGACAATGGTTATCTCCCGCACCGGACTCCACGAGCCGCCTATGCCGCGATGATCACGCGCATGGACCGCGAAATCGGCCGAATTGTCGAGCTCATTCGAGAATTGGGCCTCGATGAACAAACGATCTACATCTTCACGAGTGACAACGGACCGCTCTACGACAAGCATGGTGGGACGGATGCGGAGTTCTTCAACAGTGCAGGGGGCTTGCGCGGCCGTAAAGGTTCTTATTATGAGGGGGGATTTCGAGTTCCCTGTATCGTTCGATGGAAGCGACGTATTGCTGCGGGCACCACGAGTGATCGAGTAACTGGTTTTGAAGACTGGCTGCCGACTTTATTGGAACTGATCGGATCTGCCACCGTGACGCCACCAAGTCTCGACGGGATAAGTTTCGCACCAACACTGCTGGGACAGCGGCAGGATCCGCGTCCGTTTCTGTATCGGGAATCTCCAAGCTACGGGGGGCAACAGACGATTCGGTTCGGAGACTGGAAAGCAATCCGCACGAATCTGAATCCCGCGCCCAAGGCCAACAATCAGCAACCCGGAAGCATTGAGCTCTACAACCTGGCTCAAGATCCGGCGGAAAGCAAAAATGTAGCCGGGGAGCACCCCGAAATCGTGGCGCGGGCCGCGGGCTTGTTGCGTGAACAACATCGGACATCAACACATTTTCCGATTCGCGCATTGGATACTCCTTCAAAGTGACAACTGGGCACTATTGCAAACCCGAGACGCAATTCTCATTCGAGCGGCTTATCGAATCCAAAATATTGAATTCATCTGATATCTCAAATCTCAGATTTCAAATGCAAAACGCGTGAAATGCGAAGTCCAACCGTGATTGCGGCGAGTTTAGCAATCAATTGTCGGGGCGATCTCGGCGAGGAGGCACTGTCGAAGCGCGAAATCGATTTCGAAGGCAACGACTTTTGTCGGACGCGTCACTTTCACCAAGTGTAAGCGCCTGTCCTTTCCTTTCTTTACGCCACCAACATTTCGGATATTCGTTCCGACTGGCGGACTTATCTTCGGTTTGCTCAAATCCAACTGTCCCTATGATGTAACTATCTCTGCCAATGTCGAGTTTGATGTGTGTACGGGTTCGTGTTGTGACCTTTCCTTGTGACGCGAATCTCGCACATGAGTAGTTCGGATGTAACATTAAGAATATTGACACACCGGGGCTGGGCAGGAATAAGAGACGCGTGGGTACTAATCGTTGGAGATTGCATTTGCGGCGCTACATGCCGCCGTGCTTGGCAGCCAAGTGAAATGGAACAACAGTATGACTGCTAGCGTAATAATCAAAAGCCTCGCATGGTTGGTGTTCGTAGTGTTTCTAACTTACTGGACGTACGAGTCGTTTCACTGGATCTTGCTTGGAGGCCTTCTAGGTTGCGCCGTAACGGCTGTGGTGGCGTTATTCCATTATTATCGTTTCGCGTCAAATCGTGTCGTCTATCGTCACTTGTTTCAATATGGATTAGGAAGTTTTTTCCTTGGCATGCTTTTGACAGCCATATTGTTCGCGGGATTTGGGATCTCCGTGTACTTGTGGCCGTCATTTTTCTCCTCATAAAGGAGAATAGGACACAGTAAAAGAATAGGACAGACGCGTCCGACAAAAGTTCTGACTCCGCGAAGTCGCTTTGGCTCCGGCGAGCGGCGGAAAACATCAGATGCAAGTGAGGAGTCGAGCATCGACGCGAAATTCGATTTCAACGAGCGTTTTGAAGGAAGAAGACAAGACACGCATAGTAAAGCCCGACCAAGTGAGATCTGACAGGCTGATATTTCTGTCGTATTCCAGACCAATAGAGCATCAGGACGTAGAGATTCAACGCAAATTGCGGTCAAGGGTGACTCGAATCCGCTACGCAGATCGCGCTCGCGCGGACCTCGAAACAGGCGTGAGTGAGAACGCACGCTTGGAAGATATTTGTCGAACGGCGGGAATTGCCCACGGGTCGAATTCAGCCGGCATAGGGAGTGGCGGGTTGAGAGTCGCGTGCGGAGATGTTTTTCAGATATTTGGTCCCGCGTTGGCTGGCGACTTCGTTCAGCCGGGATGTATCACTAAAATAGTTGCCAATCTTCTTCCTGGTTCCCACCAACTTTTCCAGAGTGGATTTCCAACTTCCCGCGTCAATCTGCAACCGACTCAGGATGTTGGGGACAGCATCCGACACGGTGATCTTGCCGGGCCGAATCAGTCGACTCGACCAGTCCAGCAGTTGGAGAGATCCGGTCAAGGAAATGCCGTGCAAGATTCCGGCCAGTCCGTTTCCATTCGGGTCTCGACGGTCTTCGATTGGAAAGAGCCAGTGACCCTGCTCAATATTGGAGCGAGACGCATAGGGCGAGCTACCCAGCAGAGTCTCCAGCTTGTCCTGGGCCGAACAATGTTCAATACGGGATTTGATCGACGTATGCGGAGATTTCTCAGGCGTCGGAGCCAATCTGCCGCCACGGGATTCCGATCAATATAAGCACATGCCGCCAGCTGACTGCATCGAGAATGGCGATGGACTTGTGTCGTACTTCAAAGAGGCAATGCTATTCGAGTCTTATTATTTTTTTAGTCGACCAACTGCAAATAGCCAGTTAAGGAGAAGCTGGGTAGCAAGCCGGCCTGTCCCTGGCCGTTCTGGTTTCGGCGGTCTTCAATGGGGAATAGCCACTGTCCCGCCCTGGAGTGCTGCGGCTTGACGCAGCCCTCCATTCGATTGGAATGGAGACGTTGATTGTTTTAGAATCGATCGACAACAACTACGGCTCGGAAGAACGCCGTCTTGAACTTCGGGAGCCGCTATTTCAATCGAACGGAGGGCGGTGTCGAGCCACCGCACTCCAGGGAGAAAAGGCAAAATAGAGGACATGCACATCAGCGTTCCATCGCAGAGAGGTGATGACATGCGGTGTCTGACTCTTTCCGAGGAACGCATCGCGCAATCTTCTTACTGCAACAATCGATCCTCCGTGACCACTGCCGGTCATGCCGGGCGCCGGCGTAAAAGCCGACATCAGGTCACGTGATGGATGCCATCAGCGATATTCATTCACTGCCATCTCGTTATTGGAAACTCCAACACGGTAAGGGGTGGGACTGCGGCTGATCTGGTCGGCCTGCGGTCGATAGTGGGCGGGGTCACGGGTGAGGATCCCTTTACGCTGGAACCGTGGAGTGATGGATATCGGCTGTTTCAGGCGGTCAGCGGCACAGCACAACTCATCAGTACGGCCTTTGGCATTTCTTCCGCGATTAGCTTTTGTGTCAGTCCCTGCCGTAGCCTGCATTGGGGAAGTTGTTTCGTCGGTGAAACTCAAGTCCTGACGCGGGAGATAGAAGCTGCAACGACGTCAGCCGTGGTCGCGGCTGAAGACTCCAGTCCCGACACGTTCGAGTTGCTTGCTCCCGTCTGCTTATTACTGGGCGCGGCCGGCGCCATGCTGCTGCAACGCAAACGCCAGAGTCGCGGCAACTCAAAACGTTCTGCGGCTGTGCTCGATCGCTGCGATGAACTGTTCGCGGATCCCCATTACAAATTATTCTGGGACAGTCTGGATCCAGATTCCATTCAAACTGCAGACTCTGACGCCGCCGCCTTCGCACCTGAAAGTCGCGAAACCGTGACAGCTGTCGCGGACAGTTCCAGAGGCATCTCGAGCGTGAATTCAATTAAGGTATCCGCGATCATGGAAATCAAACCTCAGTCAACACTCCTGACGGCAAGCAAACAAAGACCATCTCCGCAGTTCCAACCGTGGAAGGATCCACATTCGATCCAGGAATCCACAGACCCGACCGAACGCTGGCGCCCCACGACCATCGCATGGCTGCTGATGTGCTTGATTCTCTGCGGCTTCTGCTTCCTGCAGGCCAGGCCGACGAGTTGGGCGACGCCCACCATCGCCAAAGAGTCAACCCACAGCCAACCGGTCATTCGCAAGTTCGAGTCCAATGCAATTCAAGACATCACCACGGGAATGCGAGTCATCGCAGAGAACCCCGAGCTGAAAGGCCAATTCCTTCCCGACACCAACATCGATCCCGAAACCTGGCGAAACGTCAAATTTCGAATGAACAAGCCTGACGGCGGCGATCTGCTGATCACCTTGCTCCGATCGCTCGACTGGCTCAAAGAGCATAAAGCTCAAGCAGGCGGAGAAATCCGGCTGACATTTCCCGAACTCGGAATCGACGGTCAGGCCAGTGTCATCGCAATTGAATCATGTCCTCCAATCGAAGCAGGCCATGGTCGAGTTGTGACGGGCACTTTCCGTCATTCGGCAGCGAACGTCATCGATTTATATGTTTCAAGTGAAGACAAGCCAATCGGCACGACATCAAACCATCCATTCTGGAGCGAAACCCGACAGAAATTTGTTAAAGCCGGAACGCTGCAGAATGGTGAGCAACTTCGTAATGCAAACGGCATTACCGCTCTTGTGACAAGGATCATCGCGAGAACAAAGCATGCCTCTGTCTACAATCTTGAGATCAATGCGGAGCATGCATATGCGGTGGCATCAAATGGCTTGATCGTTCATAATAGCGGAGACGACTACGCGAATATTGCGCCACGTACGGCAACGGAAGCCGCAGAGCACGGTCTCACTATTCGCAATGAAAACTGGCCTTGGCGAGGAATGCATGAAATCGAAGGTCACCATCCGTTAATGCAGGGGAGTTCTTATCGCCAATTCTGGAAAGATCGGGGGTTTACGAACGCCGAAGTAGAAGGTTTCATCGTAGATCTCGATGTAGATGTCCATCAAGCGTTCACAAATTCAGGATGGTGGGATAACCAGCTGTTTAACAATATTAATGAAGCTGAATCGGCACTTAAGGGTACCAGGCTTCTCAATAAAGATGAAGTCCTTGGAATTGTAAATGGTTTACTTGGTGAGGTCGCAGCTTGGAGTCCATGATGAATGAAGAAGTCTCGCCAGCAAAACTTCCTGAAGATAGCCCGCCAGACAAAGACAGGTCGCGGACGGATGCTATGAAAAACGTTGACGAAATGTTCAAAGATCGTGCGACGGTAGCAGTCGAAAGTTCAGGCTTCGAGGTTCTGGACCTGCTTTCAAATCATCCAGGTGTACCGATTACAGAATTGATTAAGGTTCTCAATAGAAAATCAAATGCTATCGGGTTCATTATTGCGGCCTATGAGGCTGCTGAGAAAACAGGAGTTGTACGCGATGTGGCCTTCGATTTGTTGACGCGTTACATCCTAGAAGGATTTCCTAATGGTTGGGATTCGAATGGTACAATTCATCCCGTGGTGAAGCTTGTCGGTTGGCTCAGTTCGGTAAAGAATTACACGAAAAATCCTCAGGACGCCAACTTTGCGAGGCGCATTATGGAGACTTTGGCCGTTACAAATCCACCGGCAAACGGTTGGATACCGGAGATCCGAAATGACCCACTTTTAAAAGAAACGTTCGACAACTGTTGGCCTCCTTGAGTGAACAGATAAGGGGACAGAACTCGAAACTGATTGTTGAGTCGCTATTCCCTTTCAGGTTCTCCCGTACCTTTTTGCGCCCATGACCGGACTCGCGGCCTTGACTCCTCAAAACGCGGCCACCATCGCGCAAATTACCACGGATGTCACGACTCAAAAGCAACTATTGCTAAATGATCTCGTCACAGCCCGGCAGACCGCCGCGACCGCCCATCAAGCTGTCGTGACTGATACGGCAACCCGACATCAAACGCAAGCCGATGCTTGGTCTCAGCAAGATGCATCCAGCCAATCTGACTTCGAAGCATCGGTCGCCGATGCTCAGGCCGCGAAAGCTCGGTCGGACGCCAAACGGCAGGAAGTGATTCAGCAAGACGCCGGCGACAAAAGTCGGACATTCGGGATTCCATCTTCAAAACCGCTGGATTTATGAGAGTAGGTTTTACCTCAAAGTGACTTTTGTCGGGCGCGTCGATTAAAGGGGGGGGAAGGACAGGCGCACTACAAGTTCGATGACGCCGGTTATCAGGGTTGGGAGCGTTTCAGCACAGTCTGGGGTGGAACTGCGGCCGACCTGGTCGGCCTGCGGTCGATTGTGGGCGGGGTCACGGGTGAGGATCCCTTTACGCTGGAACCGTGGAGTGATGGATATCGGCTGTTTCAGACGGTCAGCGGCACGGCGCAACTCATCAGCACGGCCATGGGCATTTCCTCCGTCATCAGTTTTTGTCTCAGTCCCTGCCGTAGCCTGCATTGGGGAAGTTGCTTCGTCGGTGAAACCCAAGTCCTGACTCGGGAAATTGAAGCTGCAACGACGTCAGCTGTGGTCGCGGCTGAAGACTCCAGTCCTGACACGTTCGAATTTCTCACTCCCGTCTGCATATTATTGGGAGCTGCCGGCGCCATGTTGTTGCAACGCAAACGGCAAAGTCGCGGCAACTCAAAACGTTCTGCGGCTGTGCTCGATCGCTGCGATGAACTGTTCGCGGATCCCCATGACAAATCATTCTGGGACAGCCTGGATCCAGGCTCCATTCGAACCGCAGACTCTGACGACATCACCGCCATCGCACCCGAAAGTCGCGAAACCGTGACAGCTGTCGCGAACAATTTCAGAGGCATCTCGAGCGTGAATTCAATTAAGGAATCCGCGATCATGGAAATCAAACCGAGATCCGACTTGCATTCGTCTGGTCTGTCAACCAAGCCACCACATTTCCAGCCTTGGCGGGATTCGCCGCCGCTTGTTGAAACACCAGAGAACTCAGACCGCTGGCGTCCGACCAGCGTGGCCTGGCTGCTGGTCTGGTTGCTGTTGGGTGGATTCTGCTTCCTGCAGGCCAGGCCCACCAGTTGGGCGACGCCCACCATCGCCCAGGAATCGACAGCCCACCAATCTCCGATCCGAAAATTTGAATCGAAGGCGATTCAAGACATCCAAACCGGGATGCGAGTTGTCGCCAACAACCCGGAACTCAATGGCCAGGACGCCCATCAATCCGAAATCGATCCGGCGACGTGGCGTAACGTCCGCCTGAGGATGGAAAAGCCAGACGGCGGCGAGTTGCTCGTCACACTCTTACGATCGGGAGAGTGGCTGAAGGCTCAGAAAGCCGAAACCGGCAGCACAATTCAGCTGACCTTCGCCGAGTTGGGAATCGACGGCCCAGCGGACGTTCTCGCGGTGGAGGCCTGCCCGACAATCGAAACCGGTAACGGCCGAGTTGTGACGGGAACCTTCCGCCATTCGGCAGCAAACGTCATTGATCTCCACGTTTCCAGCGAAGATCGGCCCATCGGGACCACTGCCAATCATCCGTTCTGGAGCGAAACTCGACAGGAGTTTGTCCAAGCGAGTTCATTGCTGCCATGCGAAGAACTTCGCGCCACGCGCGGAGACTTGACTTTTGTAACAAGAGTCATCCCGCGATCGGGACAATCGCCCGTCTACAATTTGGAAGTCGATACCGAACACGTGTTTTCAGTTGGAAAATTGGGCGTTCTCGTCCATAACACTGCGGATTACAATGCTCCAAGTACAATTGGAGCCAAGACTTGGCAAGAGTACGAATCAGGTGTCCAAAAGCTTTACGGTGAAACGTCCTTCAAAAGCCGAGAATATACTACATTTCTTGACGGGCAGGCTGTTAACGGCGTGGCCGACAATATTACCACAATTGGCGGCAAAAACGTTGCTGTTGAGGCAAAGTTTGTTAATGACGGATGGGCTAACTCTCTCCGCAATCCAGCCAGCCCGATTGGTAATGCGCCGTTCGCCGTTGCGGAGCAAGCGACGATGCTCGAGCAGGCAAGGAAGTATTCGGCGGCATTTGACGAGACGATTTACCACTCAAACAGTCCAGAACTAATCGCCTATTACACGAAAGTCTTCGAAGATGCTGGCATCACGAACTTCCGGTTTATTTTGACGAAATAGGAGGAAACATGAACCAACATATTCCAGGATCAATTGAAGTTGAGGGACGGGAATTTTTCTACGTCGAGACTCCGAATGGCGAAGTGTTTCGAAAGATCATTGACGAAGCGTTGGCTGGCTCTCCTGAGGTGCCATTGCCCAAGTCAGGTGGTGTCATCGAAGAGAAAGCTCGGATTCTCCTTGACGGCAGCACGTCTCTTCTGGGGGTTTCCTATAAAGGTGATTTGGCTGGTTGGAGAGCCAAACTGGTGGCATATTGCAATGCAAAACATCTCAAGTGGGGTATTGTTTCACCTCAGAAATTGGCTCTCTCCGATGGTGCGGAACTAGCACTTGGCGAATGCGAAGTGATTTTCGACCGATAATATATAATCCCAGTTCAACCGCGGCAGGTTGAATGAACGGGGACGAGCCCTCGTTTAGATTGAAGGCAAGACACGCATAGTAAAGTCCGACCAAGCGAGATCTGATCGGCCAAATTCTGTTGAAATTTCTGTCGTATTCCGGCCCAATAGGGCATCAGGATGTAGAGATTCAAGGCAAATTACGCTCAAGGGTGACCTGAATCCGCTGCGTAGATCGCGCTCGCGCGGACCTCGAAACAGGCGTGAGTGAGAACCCACGCTTGGAAGATATTTGTTGAATGGCCAGCATTGCGAACGGGCATAATTCAGCCCGCATTGGGAGCGACGAGTTGTGAGTCGCGTCCGGAGATGTTCTTCAGATATTTGGTCCCGCGCTGGCTGGCGACTTCATTCAGACGTGCTGTGCCACCAAAATAGCTGCCAATCTTCTTCCTCGTTCCCACCAACTTTTCCAGAGTGGATTTCCAACTTCCCGCGTCAATCTGCAACCGAGTCAGGATGTTGGGGACAGCATCCGAGACGGTGATCTTGCCGGGCCGAATCAGTCGACTCGACCAGTCCAGCAGTTGCAGATATCCGGTCAAGGAAATGCCGTGCAAGATTCCGGCCAGTCCATTGCCTTGAGGGTCTCGACGATCCTCGATCGGGAGTAGCCAATGTCCTTTCTCGATGTTGGAACGTGACGCATACGGTGAGCCGCCAAGCAGCGTCTCCAACTTGCCCTGGGCCGAACAATGTTCAAAGCGGGCTTTGATTAAAGTGTGTAACGCGGCCATGTCCCTGGAGTACTGCGGCTTGACGCAGCCCTCCATTCGATTGGAATGGAGACGTTGATCTTTCGAAAACCGTTCGACAACAACTTCAGCTTGGAAGAACGCCGTCTTGAACTTCGTGAGCCGCTATTTCAATAGAATGGAGGGC
>JAQGHT010000973.1 GCA_028291565.1 Planctomycetaceae bacterium
CCAAGTCTTCCTGCGTCATGCCAGCTGCGATGCGAGCGTTTTTCAAAAGTTCTCCCAACATAGTGCGAGCGTAGTTGACCTCGCCCGATCAGTCTGTAGACTATAGTCCACGCAACGTGGCAAAGGACATTTCCAAGGCACTCTTGGGGGATCAAAATGGGGCTTCTTGGATTCATTTTTGGGGATGGAAATCGAGAGCGTGCGCAACGTAATCGATGGTCGCCCTCCGTCATTGGCAAAAACTTGATTAGTCCTGTGAACAACTACGGAACGTGCTTTTCTTGCGAAGGAAGTGGTTCGAGACGGCTTACCTGTGGTCCCTGTGAGGGAACCGGAGCACATTCATCCCAATGCCGACAGTGCCATGGCAGCGGGAGATTTGAGCGGCCAGCACAACCCTGTTTTCGCTGCTCGGGGACGGGTTCTTCATGGAACCAGCCCTGCGTGAAATGCGAAGGATCGGGGCATTTCAAGCCAGCGATCTCTCAGCCCTGCCGGAATTGCAAGGGCACTGGAAGTATTTCAAATTCTTGCCGCCGATGTGAGGGAAGTGGGAGCTTCATAGTCAAGTGCAAGAAATGTGACGGTTCAGGCTGGTTCAAATTCAAGAATTGAGGCAACGTCGTGGCACGAAGAACGAAGAAAACAACAATCTACACTGGAATTTTCGGTGAGAAACACATCGAAACTCAATGGGGCACAGAATCCGGTTGCGGAGGGACACTCGTGGCCATTTTTGTCATCTTCATGCTATTTCGTGGTTGCAATTAGGGGGTCGACCAATGATGTATGCGAAAATGCCTTGACCCGAGAATTAGAATGACAGTCGGAAGAATTGCAAACAGCGTTCGAGCAAGCACTTTCGACCTAAATGAGGCATTGATCTTCGGTATCCAGTTATTGTCTTGATTCTCCGAATTCGAAAATCGTCTACAACGGGGCTCAATCTCGGCGCAGGATTGGCGGGAAATTGAAAATGCGACCCGCCGAATGATTTATCCAGACCTGTGATTCATCGCCACATTGAAAGCGCAACAGGCGGCGAGCAAGACCTAAATCTGGCGGAGAATTGCGTCATATAAGTTGATGCCATTCTGGTAGCTCTCAGCTGAGAGACTCGGAAGCAAAAACAGCCCTTGCAATGACAAGTTTCGACTTGTTTTTGCGGGGCTGGCTTCTCGGGCTTCCAGTCGCGATCAATACAACAGCGAACAACGGCATGCCAAACATTTTGCAGATTTGGATCGTCCTATTTGGGTTCTTCAGGAAATCGCGCGTGGCGACTTTCGGTGCGTGTTCCGCTCGCAAACGGTCATAGGCCATGCGAAAACGGCTGTTGGGGAAGAGGTCCTCACAATAGCGATAGTTTTCGAACGCTCCTGGTTTCCGCACCAGTGAATCGATGATTTGCCGGCAGTTGATCGCCTGTCTGTCAGGTCCCACCAGATGCGGCAACGTGTCAATCAGAAGGCCACCATGTGGCTGGCGAACATTGATTCGTTCGCCAGCCACACCGTAATGACCCAGCAGGCGCTGGTACCGTGCCCGAAACTCGCGACGTGACGAGAGATGGTTCACCGCAGCGGTCAGGCTATCGCTACGATGGCGATTGGGAACACCGCCCAGTTCCCAGAACGCATTTTGCAAACCCTCGGAGAGCGAGTCGAACGACTTCGATCCACAGACGGTCACCGACTCCCAGTTCGAGTAGGTCAGCACAAAGTGATAGATGATGTGCTCAATCGCCGACCAAGGATCGTGACTTCCAGGGAATTCATGCATGTGAAATCGGAAGCCGCCAGGTCGCCTCTGAAATGGACTTACCGGAACATCACACTTTGCGCTGGCCCTGCTGTCGCTCGCCAATGGAGAACGCGTCGCTCGAATGTCCGCCGCTGACTATCCGAGAATTGCCCGGGATACTCCCGCTTGAGCCAATCAAACTGTAGTTGGCCTGCAATTCAGGCTCTGCCTCAAGCCGTTCCTGACACTCGATTCTGATTCACACTCCGTTCCTACTGGAGACACCTAAATTACCGACAAAAACGCGTCATATTACTTGAAGGAGAAACTTAATATTCGGAGATGCCCTTTCCGAGCGAATTTTCCTTGTCACTGGATTCATATGTCCATTTGTTGTTGTCAATGGAATCACGAGACACGAACTGGAGTGTCTAGCCGGAAACGCTGATGCCCAATGACTTCGTTTTGCTTCAGAAAACAAACGCAAGCACTCAGATGAGTCACGAAATTTCAACGATTTGGAGAATTTGTACCGTCCTAACTGGTGAGTTTCAATCAAGTCTTTCACAGGAGTCAAATTATGAGTGAAGAACGCCCTGTCACCGTAGAATCTGAAGACTACCGAAAATCCAATCATGACCTGTGCGATGCACAAGTGGAAATTGCGAGGGTCTTGGCACAGTCATTGGCAAAGCTCTGGACAAACACTGCGAAACACTCTGTGCCAGAGGTCATTGTGCGACGTAATCTTGGGCAAACAGGACAGACGCTTTAACGCCTTTTAGTTTTGAATGTCGGCATGTGCCCATTGAGCATGGCGCAAATCTCGCGGTTCATTTGGACTCGAGATTTCGCCATCTAGAGTGATAAGTTGAAGACTAGAAGATGAATCGAATGAAAAGTTACTGGCCAGTATATGCCTGATAGGCAAGGCACGTACTGGCGAGTTTTAATGGGAAATCAGCCATAATTCCTGCTTATTGCTCTTCGCGTTCCTCTTCCTCATTCTGATCACAGATTTCAACTGGCTCAACATAAGATGGGATCGAAGCCTGGTGTCTCGCTCGATTCCTGCCGGTGTTATTCTTGCTACGTGTGTCGGCATCGCGCCTGGCCTTGACCATCTCCGCATGCATCAATATCGACGTGACCAGAGCAGCTTCTGAGGAACCGTCAGATCGGATCGACAGCAATTCCAACATCAGCGGATGAAATAACTTAAACCGAGAATGTAGCATCAAGGGAATGAGGCCGCCATATTGGGCCTTCGTCTCGTAAAGGGCATTAAACCACAACTCTTCTTCAGAACATAAAGCTTCCGGCAGAACGGCTTTGAACCAGCGCATCTGATGCGCCGCGAGTTTACTTGTCACTTGAAAGGATTCCCAGACCAGTTCCCCAAGGGCCTGATTGACTTGGTCTCGACTGATTGAATGATTATTTCTTTTCCGCTTCGAGATCTGGCCGATGAGATTATCAATATCTTTGAAAAACCATTCATGAAATGCATCTGTTGAAAGGTGATTGTGTTTTCGAAACGAGTCCCAAAGACGGCCTTCGACCTCGTTCTTGATGTCAGAATTGAATTCAAGATCGGGGCCGTAGTCTTCCCAAACTGATTTTCGAATCAATGTTAGCAGGCGGGCGTTCGTCGAACCGATGACAGCGAACGGATCATTTCGAGCCAGTCCGATAATTCCCAAGTTGATCAAGTCAGTTTCAGCGACCGCAGGTCGACCGCACCGAGCGGCTTCTGAACGAGCCGCTTCGACAAACAGCGTCATCTGTTCGTCCTGTGATCGAGTCTCTTCCGGAACATTCGTTTGATTCCAGAATGCCCATTCGGGCACGATCGTACTGATCGATATGTCCGGGCGTTCATTTGAACGCAATCTGAGGTCTTCAAGACGTGTCAATTCACGATTAAGACTTCGTTTCTCGCTGGACGACCACTGATAGATGAGTTGTCGAAAACGATAATAGTTGCAATTGTTCGACCGAACTTCTGGTGTTGCGTTTTGCCACGGCCGCTCGATGAATGCCATGCCACTAGCCGCGGAATTCACAAGAAATGCGCCACATCCCGACTTGACTGCAGTGACCGGCAATAAACGGCGAAACCCGTCGACACCGCGAATACACCAAAAATCGAGTAGATGTCCCGGTGGAAACAGCGTTCGGACTTCTACTCGCGGAATCCAACGGTAGATCACAACTTCTACGGCCCCCATTCCTTGAAACGGACAATCAATGGGAGCTGGAATAATCTCTATTTGTCCCCAATCGCGCGGGCTAAGAGGGGCATCCGTTACTCGCCCGGAGTTCGCATCCATGATTCCACCCGATCTCAATTTTGCAAAGTGGCGGCTAAAAATATCTCATCCGATCCCAATGGCTCACTGAGCAGACAATCAATGGGCGACGATCAGCGATTCGTGGTCCTACCCATTCGCGACGAATCTGCTCGACAGAGTAGTGGAACAGATCGCCGCTATCAGCCCGAATATTTCCGGAAAAATTTTCCCAAGGGTGGCTGACCAACATGGCAACTCTACGAAATCAGGGATGACGAGTTCAATCCGGCTAAGGTGACAAGTGCGATTCGACGGAATGCAAGTCCTTAAATCACCCCTGGTTACGACTATTTGAATGTTATTGTCGGCGACACAGAAGGAATGCATTCTGCAAAAACGTAGGAATTTCCGGGTCGCGGTAACGAGCCATAGGAGCTCGATACCAAGCTCTAGGAAATCAACATGCCGAATCAGCAAAAAAATGGGCTCAATCTATCTCGAGAAGAGATTCTTGCGCCGTTCCGCGATTCGAAGTGGGGTGAGTCGTTTCCACCAATCCTGGATGTACAGCAGGTATCAACCCTGCTGCGACTGCCGATCCAAACCGTCTACCAGATGAGTTCCAGGGGCGAATTTGCAGCTTGCGCCATCAAAGTCGGCAAACATCTCCGATTCTATCGTGATCGGCTGCTGCAGACAATCTTCAATCACCGTTAACTCGAAAGCGAGTCAAACATGAAGCGAACTGAAGACCTGGAGTCGGTCCAGGTTGGCGACCTTGTTTCCATCTTCAAACGGGGGCGCGTCTGGTATGCGAACTATCAGCACGACGGACGACAGCAACGCCCGTCGTTGAAGACGAAAGTGAAAAATGTCGCATTGAAGAAGGCGACGGAATTAGAAATCCAGCTTCAGCAAGGGAATATGCCGCGGAAAGTTACAAAAGTCTCGCTGGAAGAAGTGCAGCAAGAATATCTGGCGAAATTGGAAAGTCTCGGACGGGCTCCCTCGACGATTTCACATAATAAAACTGCGCTCAATGGTCTTTTGAAGTTCGCGGCAACAAAGAATGTGCATTGGATTTCACAAATCGACCTCCCGCTGATCGATGACTATTGTGATGACCTCCGGCGTTTGGCGTTGGCGAAACGGGCCACTAATTCGAACAAGCACAACAATTTCCAAAAAACGATCAGTTTCAAGTTGACGGTCGCTCGGAGCGTCGTGCTGTACGCATTGCGCAAGAAGTACATACAGGACGACCCATTGGTGGGCTTGCGAATTGAAAAGCCGAAAACTCCGCGGCAGCCGTTTTGGACCTGGCAGGAGGTCCAGAACATCTTGAATGCGTCACCACCTGAACGTATTGCATTGTTCACAACTTTAGCCTATACGGGAATGCGAATCGGGGAAGCCATTCACTTGGAGTGGTCAGACGTGGACTTCCGCAATTGTTTTATCCACATCCAGGCCAAGCCCGATTGGAAACCGAAAAGTGGCGAAGACCGGGTCGTTCCAATGGTAGAGCAAGTGCGAAGTTATCTGAACGGATTGTCCAAAAGCCAGAAATGGGTTTTTGCCCGGCCGGTGAAGGTGAAGTCGGGACAGCCATGCTCAGCCGCATCGATGCATCGGGCGGCACTCCGCGACTTGCAAGCGGTACTAAAGGAACTGAAGCTGTCAGGCCGGCTCCACACTTTCCGCCACGCACTTGTCACGCATGCGTTAATTAGCGGTACGCCAGCACCAGTGGTGAGAGACTGGGTGGGGCATCTGGACCCTGAGATGATTCGTGACTATACCCATATCGTCGATAGCACGTCGAAATCCAAAATGAATGATTTGTTCGGTTCTGGCTCAGGGACGTAGTGCAAAATCAGTCCGCGGAACGTAAGAATTTCAGAATAGCACGGTTTTCAGCACAAACAGAAAGGTCAACGAAATGTTCGCGTCGCAAGGGATTGTAGCAAATGCAGTTATGACTCATGTTGGTTGGACCCTGAGGGATGGCGAAGCTCCTGCTGAGCCTAAAGCGAGCTTCAGCTCGGCGTCCGCCGGAGGCCCTGACGCCCGATCTGGAGCCTCCGGCGGACGCCGACCTTACCGTCGCCACAGGCTCAGCGGTAGCTTCGCCCTCCCTGATTTCCGGCAGACCCAAAGTGAAACCGTTATAGCGACATGGAATCAGCATCCGAATGAAGTCCGAGCAAGAACTCCACTTTGCTGATTCTGCAATGCCTGTCGCTTGACACGAGTACCGGTTCGTGATTAGATCTAATAAGCGGAGTTTTGTTAAAGTTCAGTTGTTCACGTCCATTTGCCACCCCTTTTTTGGCCGGTTTTTCACAGTCCTGCAATCTCGTTGACGCGGGATTGAATCTGCGCGTCCAATCATTTGCTGATTGTCCGAGCTGGTTTGTGATCGGCATTGATGGGGCTGATGCAGCTCCCATTAGTTTGATGGTCAGTTCTTGCGGGTGAGAGTTCCGGGTGCATGTTCAATAGTTCTTCCGATCAATGGAAGATCATCTTCCTCTGCAGCCATCACTGGTAAGTCGAACCAGTTGCTGATTATTCGATCGTTTATTCTGTACAAATGTTCGAAACCAATGTTTTGAACCGCGTTTCGCGGGAAGTTCCACGGGCATGGTTGGCCCGTCGACACGTGATGAGGTGAGGGGTGTTCCTCGCCGACCGGTAAAACGGATTGAGAGGTTTCTTGGGTGCGCTCTGGCACGGAAAATAATCATGCCCGGTGAGGATTCACTTAGCAGTTCACTCTCCAGCGCCTCAAAATGGTTGACTGCTGGCACTTTGAGTTTCGCCGCGCTCCTGGGGACCACCTGGATGGTGAATCCTGGCGACGATAAATCTCAAAAGGGAGCGAGCCCAGTTGTCGTGGGTGCGCAGCAGGTGCCGACAGATGCCCTGCGAGAACAGCACCATTTATTGCGGATTCGCTCTCCGCTGTACGACTTTTTTGGCATCGAGCCGCATGAAGAGCCGACGGCCCTGCCGACACTCTTGCAGACACTTTTGCCGGCTCCCAACCGGAAATACGATGCCTGGGACCTGGATGTGGATCTGAAAGAGCGTCTGCAAGCGTACGATCTCGACTTTCTAGTGCTGACAGTGGCTGATCCGATCGACTCGGTTACCAATTGCTTTTTTGATCATCAACTCGATGCCCTTCAAAAGGCGCTGGTCGCCGAATCGAACGATAGCTGGCTGTATAGTGGTGGATACCTGCCCTGGCAAGCATTCAAAGATCAACGGAGTGTCACACCGACCGTACCCTTGTTGAGGAAGAAGCATTGGTATCAGGACGAACCTGGCCTCCTCGTATTTCGGCAGGAAAAGAAAGCGGTCGAAAATGCGAAGGATCGCCTGTTGCTGGTTTACCTCGTCGGGGAAATGCCGACGCTGGGCATCCAGCAAGATGCCATGCTGCACGCGGTTCGAGAGATTGCAATTTTGACTCAACTGACGAAGGATCCGCCCGAGATCGGCTCCAACCCGGGGGACCAGATTCCAATTCCGATCATTGGGCCCACATTCACTGGTGGTGCGTATTCGCTGAAAGAGGGGCTGAAACACGGATTGAAAGTCGTTCAGGCGGAAGCGGAACTGCACCACGATCCGTGTCACTCAAGTTTCAAGTATCTGGCACAGATTATGAATGGCTCGGCGACTGCCATTCCTGACGATTATTTCCAACCGGACTTTCCCCTAGTCGCCAAGTCAAAAACAGCTGATTCCGAACCGACTAACCTGCAGTTCCTGGGCAGTACGATCTGCGGTTATCAACATACCGCCAACGCCTTGAGTAAGGTCGCAGGCGGCCATCCCATAATCTGGCTGACAGAAACTGGCACGGAATTCAGTTCCAATTTCCGGCACAAAAGAGGAACGAATTCCGGGAAAAAGGACCTGTTCATCCCGGTGCCGGTCGGAATTTCACGAGTGCGCAGCGCATTTGAGCGACACCTCGCCGCGGCCAAACAGCAATCGATTGGACTGAATCTCATTGAAGCCACGTCGCCATTGCCCTTTGACCCGGAAGAAACGGCTCATGACGTGCCGCCGATTCAAACGCCGCTGATCACTGCATCCAGTGTTGAGCTGTTGCTCAACGAGATCATGCGCACCATTCTTGTCAGCAAAACCGCTTATGTGGGGCTGATGGCGACCGATATTCGCGACACGATTTTTCTCGCCGAGATGTTGAAATTGCGGTGCCCCCACCTGCAATTGCTCATCGTCGAATCGGACGTCCTGTTGACACATCCCAGCTATACCGACAGTCTTCGCGGCGCGATTGTGGCCAGTAGCTATCCGCACTTTCCAGAGGGGATCGAAGCCTGTCGAAGAAACAAATCGCTGCCAATTATGGGTGGTCCGGCTCAATATGGCATTTACAACGCTGTACTATTGCAACGGGCACTCGCTCGTGAAAACACCGGACTGGCGTACGTCGATGATACCGGAAACTTTGTGATTACGAAGGTGCCGCAGGACGCAGAGCAGTTTACTGGAGAAAATCTGGCAGGACTCTGCCTTGAGAACGGAACGATCAGTCCACGAGTCTGGCTGCACACCGTGGGCTATGACCGATTGTTGGCCCGAAGTGTCTCGAAACCGATCAATCAGGAATCGAAGGATCACCAGCTCCTTCAAATCGACTCTGTCTTAGAGTGCAAACAAAAGCACTTGGAGTTCAAATT
>JAQGHT010000751.1 GCA_028291565.1 Planctomycetaceae bacterium
TTTTTCAGAATGCCCCAGACAAGGGGAATCGACTTGTCTGGATGAATCAGCAGGATCACAGGGCGAGATATCCTAAGCTGCAGAGCAGCGGCTTGCAGGGCGATGACGATTGAATCATCCCTGGTCCCTGCCGGGACGCCTGACATCCCGATGACTGTCCCTTGCCGTTCGGCATTCCTGAGCATCCATCGGGCGGCTAGTAGTCTCAGCAGCAGAATGCCAAAACCAACGCCCCACACGAATAACAATGCGCTTTGCCAGTTCCACGGGACCGACGTGCGAATGGCGTCGGGTGCGATCGGTGCAGCTAGTGAATTCGACA
The DNA here is from genome assembly GCA_028291565.1 of Planctomycetaceae bacterium. Taxonomy (GTDB): domain Bacteria; phylum Planctomycetota; class Planctomycetia; order Planctomycetales; family Planctomycetaceae; genus JAKFVC01. The sequence goes on from JAQGHT010000751.1 coordinate 323, forward strand.
GTTTTATAACAGGTTGAATCGCGATTGCCGCTGGCTGCACGTCGTTCTCAAGATTGACATGCCAATCCGATGCGATCGCGTCATTTGTGGACCGGGCGACCGGAGCCTGACTGATTTCAACTGCAGCCGGCTTCTGTGAAATTGACGCCCATTCCGGTAACGCTCGCCAATGCGGTAATACCGCCGACAGCGCGGGCACCCCCAGCATCGCCACGATCGCCAACAACCAGACAAGATGCCGGGTCGCCGCCGAATCACGCCGGAGGATGAAGGTCGCGATACCCGCCGCGATCAGCAGCGCGGTACCTTTGACGGCAGAGTCCACCAGAAACAGGTTTGGGATACTGAGGACGCCAGGGACCAGGAAAATCGTAAGATTCATTTCAGCGGCCCTCCTGCTGTGCTTGTTTAATCAAAGCAATCAGCCGCTCACGCTCGTCGGCCGAAACCTGTTCTTTTCGCGAATGCAAATGCGCGGCGAGTGCTTCTTCCAGCGAACCGCCAAAAAACGTCTCCAGCACCTGTTCAAAAGCGCGCCGTCCGGCTTTGCCCTTGGTTTGACGCGGAACATAGATCACCTCTCGACCGCTCTCCCGCCGTCGAAGATGTCCCTTTTCTTCCAGGATGTGCATCATCCTTCGAACCGCCATCGCAGTCGGGGGCGAGGGGATGATTTCGACAACTTTTTTGACTGTCGCTTCCCCGAGTGCAAACACGGCATCCATAATCTGTCGCTCGCGACGGCTGAGTTCCGACGGTTCAGGCATCATCTGTCCCTGCAATCACAGTGTTCGAAAACCACGAAAGAGCGTCAAGCGTCTCGGCCCAACGTTAAGATTTTAACGCTCGTAGAGACGTTGGCAAGGTCATTCGCGTTAAAACTTTAACGTGATCAAAGCCCGTGTTAGAGAACAGAATCGGGGCTCGATCAAAATTCGCCGCATCGAAGGTTTTGTGGAACCAGTAATGAGCGGAACGGCGCTAGCAGCCGGTGAATTCGTTGAACGTCCAACAACTTGCGGGCGCCCTGAGGTGTTGATCAATCAACCATTTTGCTGTTACAAATCATAATGCAACCGGTGGCTAGCGCCATCCCGCTCAGGACTTGTTACCGGGCTCTTGGCGTTTTAAAGCGTCCAGTGTCTTTCCGACGCTGCTCTTCCATTCCACCCAACCATTAGCAGACCTGCCCATCAGGGCCATCGCCGCCATGCTCGGCGAACCGAAGAGATGATCTTTTTCGAAGATCACTTTTTCGCCCGCTTCCCGATAGACGCCCGACGCACGCAGCTTGTCACGGAATCGCTCACTGGAAGTTCCGATCATTGCGGGCGCATTCGCCTTGCGGCCGACCGACCCCTTGAGCACGACAAAGCCTTCTGGAGTATACAGTCCGCGACCATCGGCGCCTGATCCCTTGCAATAGAAAATCTCTTCAGGGGCTGATGACGCCACAGACGTACGAACTGCGTCAAATACAGGATACCCGAGAGTGGCAAGCAAGACTTGTCCAGTCTCGAAGATTTCCAGACAGTCCGCTTCCAGCGGGGCTGGCGTGTGCGGTTTGCTGCCACCGTTTCCATTTTCGACTGTATAACGTCCCGCCTTATCTGCAACGTGAAGTGAGTACCATTCCAAGAACAGCGAGTGCGTCTGAGTTAAACTGTTTGTGCGAGAGATCAGCACGATCGCTCGTTGCCAAAAATCTTTTGTTTTATTGTGGCTTACCAGCCGGGTACGCAGATCGCCTGTCTGGCCGATATACACCTTGGGGTCGCTGCCGTCTTCGGTGTTACCGAATAGGAAATAAAGCGAGACCTGGTTGCTTTCAGGCATTAAAATGAAGTCCAGCAGCAGGCTACGAGGAACTTCAATGACCTGCACAATCCGCGTCGTGATCTCAGCAATGCGAATCCCGCGAGGATCGCCGCCGGGCAGAAAGATCTGAATGGTCTTAGGCGTCATAGTCATACAGATTCCGTTTCAAATAATTCCCGTGCATCGATTTCAACGGTACTCTGTGGACCTGAGCGGATTGGCGATAGCCACCGGTGTATTCGCCGAGTGGTACGTGGTGCAGACACAGGCTGTTTCGGTGGCGAAAACCGAATTTCGTACACACCGACCCTGCGTTGAGTTTACTGGGCCTGCATGATGATCGGTGGCAGGAATTCTTGTCGCTGATTCATGTGTGTACCAGGCTGGCCGACGTAGACTTTGCGGCCTGACTTTTCCACGACATAGCCTGTTGTTTTCTTGATCGCTTCCAGCGCTTCGTCGGCTGTCACGCTTTGCAGGCTTAATTCGACATCCCCTTCGACATTGATCGCTAACACCAGATTGAAATTGGCCTTTTGAGCTAATGCGTCCAGTAGTTCACGCAAGTCACCACCACGTTGCGAGTTCACGGAAAACCGCGGCTTCCCGTCGGGTCCCGGCTGTTCTTCCTGCACGAGTGGCGGGGCCGAAATCACCGTCGATGCTGTCGCGGATCTTGGAACGACGCTTGTTTGTGTCGGCACGGCGACAGGTGCGGGACTGGGAGGCGTCACGGCAGTGGGAGCAGGCAGGGCCAGCGTACGTTCGGCTCGCAAGTCTCGGAGCCCTCGTTCAATTCCTTCCAACTTGTCTTCCAACTTACGTTGTTGAAACATTTGGGTGGTTTCGAATGCTGATTGGGCAGCATGGCGATCCTGTTGTTGGGCCAGAGCGATCTGGTCCAACTGTCGCTGCATTTGCGTCAAGCGATCCAGGAATGAGTATTCAGCGGGACCCATTCTGAATTCCGACACTGCAGCCGCGTTCAATCTGGGATTCACAGGAGTCGAATCTACTGGCGGCAGCGGAGGCTGAGGCGTCTTCTGAATTGTGGGCTCCGGTGGAGGTGGAGGTGGAGGTGCAATTCGGCGCTCTTCCCGTTGCTCGACTTCACGACCGCCAGGCGTGAGCGCGCTGGACTCGGGAGCGGTCGGCCCATCTGACCGTAACTTTGGCGCCGATCTGTCCGCAGTCCGCTCGCGCAATGTCGAACTTGGCCGCGGGGAATCACTATCTTTGTCCTGCGGGTTGACGTTCATCGTTTCTGCAACAGCCGAGTCGCTCGGTTCAACAGCCAGCTCGGGATTCTGCTCCTGGTCCCGCGGACTTAAAACATCGGGATGCGGTGGCAGATTCATCGCACGGGGATGATTTCCCGTACCTTCCACTTCAGACGCTTTCCCCGCGATTTCGTCTGTCGACCCGGCGTCGGCGAGGAATTCGTCAGTGCCCTGGCGACTGGGTCGTCGTCTGGATCTGAACGGTTGCTGAGGCTCGAGTGTCGCTTCATCCTCAGTAACAAGCGACGAAGATGGCGGGACAGGACTGACTTTGGGTAACGTGGGGTCTAACTGGGGATCTGGTGTCAAACCAAAGTTTTCAGGGACATCCAGCCGCGAAGACGTGGTCGCACGCGCGAAGACGAGCGATGGCTCCTTCTCGTCGTCTCGGGGCAGAATGTTATTCGCCAGAGTTGTCGCATCAACTTCGCGATTCGTCTTGGATTTGAAAGCGAAGAGAACGTCAGGATGGATTCCGTTGAACGTCACAGTCGAGGCGACGACCGAAGTCACGATCAATCCCCAGCAGAGGGTACGGAAAGCGACTCGGAACAGTCCATTCATGGTCGTCACCATTCGTCTGTCGAGCCCGGATGTTTCACGACAATAGCCAATCCCGAAACGCAAGATTGTCCGACCGTTGAAAACAGTGGGCTATGCCTTCAAAAAGGCGCAACTTCAAGACTTGCGCTGAGGGCTTGTATTGAACACGAATACTCCGCCCCCCTGGCAGGTGTCATGCGGTACGGAGGCCTGAAACATGAACGGCAAACTGCCGAAACATCTCGACGGCCTGCGTCGAATTCCTCGACAGTTCGTGCAGACCAATCGGCCACCACATCATGAAACCCAGCAGGCATAACAAAACCAGGGCACGAAACCTGGTCTGTTCGCGCTGATCTTCAATGTCGAGCTGTTCTGCCAAACCTGGAAACACAGCAGCCTGAATTCCGTTCCAAGAAACTTCGGGACTATGAGACAGTCCGAATTATCGGCTTGGCAGGGAGCCCTAGACTCGGGATTCTCCAAAAAGTCAACGGAATCGTCACAAATGACAAGGCGAGGGAGTGCAACACAGATAGGCTCTTAATCACTCACCGCAATCGCAGTAGCAGTTGCGTAGGCTCTACAATGAGAGATCGTGATGAGAATTCGGGTGATTCCCAATTCGTCGGCCACAGACTTGGCTCCGCCATGAATGGCAATTACCGGAGCACCACTTTTCTGCGAGACGACTTCGATATCGCGCCAGCCGACCCCCTTGGCCCAACCCGTGCCAAGTGTTTTCATGACCGCTTCCTTCGCGGCCCAGCGTCCTGCGTAGTGCTGAATAAATTGTTTGCGATCGCGGCAGTAGCGGACCTCGCCTTCTGTGTAGACACGATTCAGGAACAGTTCACCATGCCGTTCGATCATGCGGCCGATGCGATCGGTTTCTGTGATGTCCGTTCCAATTCCAATAATCCGCATTCCAGCACCTGTCTTGTCGTCAAATCTGACTCATCAACCATTCGCAGTGATATTGCTCGCGGTGTCGAGTGAAAAAGTCACGTGAAGCACGAGCGACCGCATACGGTAACGCCAATAAGCGATTACTGTAGCCATTCTCGCTAGAGATTGCGGCGGTTCGTTCCGTTTCTGGTCGATGCCCAAGGTTTGACAACCTTGGCTACGTGGAAGCAAACACCCATAAATGTGTCGCTCAAACTGGAGCGTCGCCAGGGAGTTCTCGGCTTAAACTCCCGTATTTCAGACACCAGACACCGGCCAGCGTCCCAAAGGCGATTTCACAGCCCCAGAAGACCTCGGGCCAGGGAGTCGAAAAATCTCCCAGACGCTGAATCCTGCGATACAAGAAGGTGGAAAATTGCAATTGCACAATTCGCCGTTCTCGAACAATCGCATCCAGCTCCAGTTCCATCTGCCGTCGTGCTTTGGTGGATTCCGAATCGTTGATCGGCTTCGATTTCGCCGCCAATTGGGAATCCACTAGATCTTCAACACTCATCGAGGGAACTTTTGCGAACTGTCGTTGGAGTCCCTCACGGTATAAAATCCAGCCCCCCAGCACCAACCCCACCTCCCCTGCCGCGATCAGCAGGCTTGCCAGAATAGTTGGCCAACCGCGAATTGGAAATTTCTGTTCATCCGCCCACCAGCGCAGCCCGAAACCCATCCCGCCGCCCCAAATCAATGGAAACAGGCCCAGGAGTTTGACGCGGTCTGGCAGATTCACACAGATTGCAGCGGACAATGCCACTCCAGCGACCGCGCCGAGGCACCAGACCAAAGGCCGGGCTCGAAGCGAATGGGGAGTTGTAGTTGGAGTTTGCGGTTCGTTCATAAGTCCCATTCCGTCCCAGAAGTCCCACTCCGCACAAGCCAGAGGCCTATTCTACGACAAACCTGGACGATCTCCGAGCGAGTGGGTCTCGGCGTTCAGCGTCCAAAATTTGATTTACCGCCATGCCGTTGGACTTACGACGAATACGATGATGCTGTCAATTTCGATTGGCAAATCGAATTACACCCATGAAATCGACGGTCATGGGTAATCCGCGCTGGACATCCCTGCTCGTGGACCTCACAATCATGGTTTGCTGGTTTCACGTGCGAACGTTAACCGGTAGGACTAGTCAAACTCATCTATTGACGCAGCGCGGCCTCTGAAAGTAGCGGCGTGTCTCAAGTGTCCGCAGAATACTTTCCTAATCGAATGAGCTGCAAATACTTGCGACAAGCTGTTGCAGGTGTGCCGGATACGGAGATGCGTCACGGACGGCCAGTTGCCTTCCGGATGAGAACCGAACGCAGGCGGGGCACCGTTTTTATTGGGTGCGACGCGCGCTGCCACCAAGGAATTTTAGAACGTGAAACCGACGCAACAAATTCATGTCAAAGGGACTACTCCGTTGATTTCGCCTCGCGATTTGCTTGAGCAAATCCCGATGTCCGAGGCCGCGAATCGGACCGTGGTACAAGGCCGGGACGAACTGATTCGGGTCCTGTCTGGCGAAGACCCCCGAGTCTTGGCTGTGGTCGGTCCCTGCTCCATTCATGACGAAGTGGCCGCACTCGAGTACGCGGAAAAGCTCCAACGCGTGTCAGAGCAAGTCAAATCCACGATGTTGATCATCATGCGGGTTTATTTTGAGAAACCGCGCACAATCGTCGGCTGGAAGGGGCTGATCAACGATCCCGGGCTGGACGGCTCTTTCGACATCGAAACGGGCTTGCGGCGCGCGCGCCAGCTGTTGCTAAGAATTGGCGAGATGGGCTTACCATCGGCCACAGAGATGCTCGAACCTATTACACCGCAATATGTTGCAGATCTCGTGACGTGGGCCGCGATTGGCGCCCGAACGACGGAATCGCAAACGCATCGGCAGATGGCCAGCGGCCTTTCAATGCCGGTCGGCTACAAGAACGGAACGGATGGAAATCTCGAGATTGCCATCCAGGCCATGCAGGCGGCCCGGCATGCCCACAGTTTTCTGGGAATCGATCAGGACGGTCGCACCTGCGTGATCCACACCACGGGTAACCCGTATGGACACGTGATCTTACGTGGTGGACGGAGTGGTCCGAATTACGATTCGGCGAATGTGAAATCGGCTGCCGATGCCCTGATCGCAGCGAAGTTGCCCCCATACTTGATGATCGATTGCAGCCACGCGAACTCGGACAAAGACTACACGAAACAAGCCACAGTCTGGCGTGATGCGGTCGCCCAACGGGCTGCGGGAAACCGCTACATTGCCGGCTTGATGCTGGAAAGTAATCTGTTCGCCGGCAATCAGAAACTGACTGCCGATTTGTCGCAACTCCAATACGGAATTTCGATTACGGATGGCTGTATTGGTTGGGAACAGACTGAAGAGCTACTGCGTGACGCGCATACCGCATTGGAAAAAGCGCTGTAACGGCAACCACAGCACATTGACATCCTCGAATGCCAGGTTTCAGCATGCGCATTGGCTTCGTGCCAACACGTGAGCTCCAAATGGCGTAAAGAATCTGCACAGGTCGATTTTTGCCTCGTCTGAAGTTGGTTTGGCCAAGAAACATCCTGTTCACCCACTTACCCCAAACCCCCACTGAGCCGCTATGTCGTTACGCCTGAAGGATGTTCGCAAGAGCTATATCGAACAGGACGGCACGGCTTTGCCCATCTTGGCGATTTCTCAATTTGAATTGAAATCCGGTGAGCAAATCGCGTTGGTCGGCGAAAGTGGTGGCGGCAAAACGACGTTGTTGAATGTCATTTCTGGCATCACCACCCCTGATTCGGGCGAAGTCGTGATTGGCAGCACAGATATCGCTAAACTTTCGGAGCCTTCGCGAGACCGCTTTCGAGCTCAGCGGATTGGCTTCATTTTCCAGACATTCAACTTGCTGGCAGCTTTCACTGCGTTGGAAAACGTGTTGCTGGGAATGAGTTTCTCGGGTCAGCGAGCCGACCGGAAGCGTGCGAAAGAGCTGCTCGGCAAGGTCGGTTTGTCGCATCGTTTGAACCATCGCCCGGCTACCCTGTCTGTTGGTGAGCAACAGCGCGTCGCAGTAGCGAGGTCGCTGGTCAATCGGCCGATGTTGCTTCTGGCGGACGAACCGACAGCGAGTGTCGACGCCAAGCATCAAGCAACCGTCCTGGAATTGATTCGAACTGCCTGTTCGGAACAACAGTGTGCCCTATTGCTGGTCACGCACTCGGCAGAAGTGGCGGCCCAATTCCCGCGCGTCGAACGTCTCTCTGATTTCAACAAAGCAGTCTAGAAAGTCCTGTTTATGAATCTCGTGACGATTGCCTGGAAAAGCATTCGCCAGCGAGCCCTGGCCTCCAGCCTCACGGCGCTCAGCGTCGCCCTGGGCGTGATGCTGATGGTCTCGGTGCTGGTCGTGCACGGAATCGTCAACCGTGTTTTCAGCCAAAGTACGAGTGGCTATGACCTGGTAGTCGGTGCCAAAGGCAGCCCGCTGCAACTGGTGCTTAATACGATCTACCATCTGGGTGATCCTGTTGAGAACATCCCCTACCTGTATTACAAGCAGCTGAAAGAGGATCCCGCAATTGAGCACGCCATCCCGATCTGCATGGGTGACGTCACTCAGAAAGGGAATTTTCGGATCATCGGCACAACGTCCGAATTCTTCCTGCTGCCGTATCACCCCAATCGCGAGTTTCAGGTTCGGGGTCATTTACTCGAGGACGATTTTGACGCTGTCATCGGCAGCCAGGTCGCGAAAGAGAATGGCTGGGACATCGGATCGCAGTTTCAACCTGTTCACGGCGCCAGCGATGGCCACGTGCATGACGAGAAATTCACGATTGTCGGCATCCTGGGTCCGACAGGGACGCCGAACGACAAAGGTGTGTTCATCGACATCGATGGATTTTACCAGATTGCCGGACACGAAAAGCCGCTGGATGAAGCTCAGAAAAAAGCGAAGGACTTTGCCGAGTTTGAACGGAAGAAAGCGGAAGCCGCGGGCGTTGCACCGCCTGAGTTGCCAGATGCACTTCCCGGTGAAAAGCCAGCTCCCAGCGCACACGATGGTGCGGCGGAAACGAAGCCGGCCGCCAAACCTGATGCCCATGCGGGTCACGACCACGCTGGACACCACCATCACGAGTTACCCGACGAACAAAAAGAAGTCACTGCAGTCCTGCTGAAGTTCGAATATGTGACACTGGCGATTCGCACTGCCGCGAAAATCAATGGTGAACCGTATGCCCAGGCCGCCCAGCCGTTCAAAGAGATCTACTGGATTCTCAACAATGTCGTGGGCAATATTCGTTGGCTATTGATCGTGATGACTGTTTTGATTCTGGTCGTGTCGGGGGTGGGGATCTTCGTCAGTATTTACAATTCAATGGCTGATCGACGCCGGGAAATCGCCGTAATGCGGGCCCTGGGAGCTCAGCGTTCGACAGTCTTTTGGATCATTTTCTGCGAATCTGTGCTGTTGTGTGCCGGCGGTGGTCTGTTCGGCATGTTGCTGGGACACGGACTGGTAGTTTTTGCCGCACCGTTGCTGGAAGCCAAAACGGGCCTCTTGATTAATCCGTGGGCCTTCGAACAATGGGAGTTAGTTCTCCTGCCGGCGATGATCGGCCTCGCCTCGTTGATTGGCATCATTCCCGGCATGACGGCTTACCGCACGGATGTCGCAAAAGCGTTGCAGAGCTGAAATAGCGAATCGAAATCGTCTGGAGTCATTACAAAATGCCCGCTAATATCGCGACCATGCCTGCTCCGAATCGCGAAACGGTCGATCCTGATGATGTGGATCAAAAAAGTGTCGTTCAAGGGACAGCTCGGACCATGAGTGAGTTGCAAACCGATTCCTTCACCAGCCCGGATCTTGGGGTTCGGGATGAGTTTAACTACCGGCCCATTCCGGTGTTGGCTCCGATCACGCTCGCGATTGGATTCTGTTCGATCGTCGGCCTGGTCTGGCCGGAACTGCTGGCGGTTCCACTGGCGGGAATTGTATTGGGATTCTTGACATTCCGGCGAATCCGCCGGTCGGCTGGTGAATATGGGGGCTATAAGCTGACTGTGGCGGGGTTATTCCTGTCATTAGTCTTATTTGTGGCGGGAACCAGCCTGCATGCCTACACCTACGCCACGGAAGTTCCCGAAGGTTATGAACGGCTCGATTTTCGTTGGCTGTCGCAGCAGAAACCGATTGAAGAAGACGGGCGATTGCGAATTGCCGACGAAGCGAAAGCGTTCGATGGACAGAAGGTGTTTGTCAAAGGATATATGTATCCCGAAAACCAGACGTCTGGAATTAGCCGTTTCGTCTTATGCAAGGATACAGGACAATGCTGCTTCGGTGGTGATCCCGCGTTGACAGATATGATTGCCGTCGAGTTCGTGAATGACACTCGAGCTACGTTCCGCCAATTGTCGCTGGTTTCAGTTGCCGGAACGTTTCGAGCCAAGAAAGTCCCCACGAAAAGTGGTCAGCTGGCCGCCATTTATTCGCTGGAAGCGGAGTATTTCAAATGAACGAACATCATCAGGTTCGATCGGGCAAATGGATTTGGTCCCTGGTTGGCCTCTGCGGCTGCCTCCTGCTGGCGTTTTCGGCGAAAGCCTATTTCGTCCCAGTGAATTCTGTCGAACTGGTCATTGACGAACCGCCGACTGCTGAAGCGCCGACTGCTAAAGTCAGCGAGACCGACAAACCGCCGTTGGGACAGATTACGGTTCTGGTACCGACGAAGAAATTCAAAAAGGAAGGCCCGAATAAGGCCTACCGGGTTGGTTTCGACGACATTGACATCGAAAAGGTGCTCAATACCAAGGAATTGTCAGTTGATTTGCCCAGTAAGATGCCTGAATGGCTGCAGAAGTTAAATGGTCAGCGGATTCGCCTGAGGGGCTATATGCATCCCGGTTCCGCGTTTCAAGAAGATGGAATCAAGCGATTCATCTTCTGCCGAGACACCAGCGCCTGCTGTTTCGGCCCGGATCCCACCATCTATTATCTCATTACGACCACAATGAGGTCCGGGACCTCGACGAGTTATCACGACC
>JAQGHT010000217.1 GCA_028291565.1 Planctomycetaceae bacterium
TTAAAGATCAAGTCCGATGTCCCAAGGCGGCTCGGAGTCTTGTTTTTGACGTGCTGCCCCGCTACGGCCACTGTTCGCGACAGACATTTTGTGACCAGGAGAATTCCCTATGTCTCGCCATTCCCGAAGTTCCAGTGACTGGAGACACGCGGCATTTGCCTGGTTAACTGGTTCAACACGATTGAAGCGCGAGGCCGACAAACAGCATCCTGAGGCTGCCGTTGTCGAATATCTGGAAGAACGTCAATTATTAACGTCGATCTCTGGTGCGGGTTCCGTGGCGGAACAGCTGGCGGCCGATTCCGTCTCGCCGTCTACATTAGTAGACACCGATCAAGCCCTGGCAATGGCAGTACAGAGCGATGGCAAGATCGTCCTGGTTGGTGCGGCTGAGACCGATACCAATGGCGGTTCCGACTTTGCCGTCACGCGACTCAATGCGGACGGTTCATTGGATACGACCTTTGGTACCAACGGAAAGCTGACCATCGCTTTCGATCTGGGGGGAGACAAAACGGACGTCGCAACCTGTGTGGCCATCCAAACCGATGGAAAAATTGTCGTGGGTGGATTTTCACAGGTCACCATTTCGGGCAATTTTGACTTTTCAGCAGCACGTCTGAACGCCAATGGAACATTAGACCCGGCATTCGGGACGAACGGCAAAACCACAGTCGCCTTTGATTCCGGCGGAAACGACGATGATCGTGCTTCGGGATTGGCGATTCAATCCGATGGCAAGATTGTGATCGTGGGCTACACCACCCGGTCTTTCAATGGGAATTGTGATTTCGCGATCACGCGATTGAATGCCAACGGGCAGCTCGACACGACATTCAGCGACGACGGTAAAAAGATGGTCGATTTCCATGGCGGCGATGATTTGGCGAGCGCGGTGGCCGTGCAACCGAATGGCCGGAGTGTGGTTGTCGGATCTGCCTCGCAGGCTCAGGCCGGTTATGATTTCGCTATTGTCCGGATCACCCCGACAGGATCCTTGGATCGATCGTTCACAGGTGACGGGAAGAAGACATTCGGTTTCAATCGAGGCGGATCGCGCAACGACGTGGCTTCGTCGGTAGCCCTGCAGGCTGACGGTGGGATTGTTCTGAGCGGAACAAGCGATTCGTCATCAGCCGGGGGCGACTTCGCAGTAGCGCGGTTGAAAGCCAGCGGTTCACTGGACACTCACTTCGGCACGCACGGGCGCGAGACCGTGGGGTTTGATCTGGGGGCCGGGAACGACGACGAAGTCACCGGAGTCGCTTTGCAGTCGGACGGAAAAATCGTGCTAGCCGGATTCACGCAGCGGAACGACACCGGAGACTTTGATTTTGCCGCAGTTCGACTGAATACGAACGGGGACCTCGACACGTCATTTTCGACGGATGGTAAGCAGACAGTTCCCCTCAACCTGGGCGGTACAAACACCGACCTGGTCCGGGCCGTCGTCATTCAGAGCGATGGCAAAATCCTGCTGGCGGGCAGCGCCTTGAAGACCAACCCGGCAAACGCCGATTTCGCGATCGCACGTCTGAATACCGACGGCGGCGTTGACAATACCTTCGGTACGAATGGCATCAAAACAGTGCCCTTCGATCTGAACTAGAACGCATTAAACATCGACCCACTCCAGACGTCTCACGTCAAAAAGGAATTTGACTATGTCCTATCGTCCTGTCAGTCCACCTACGTGGTACCAATCGTTGAGTGATTGGCTATTGGGGAACTCCCGGAAGAAGCGGGACGCCGAAGACGGACCGCCTGAATCCGCGAACGTGGAATTCCTGGAAACTCGAATGGTGTTGACTGCGATCGGCGCCGCCGGAGCCGCGGCCACAGCAGCTGCAGGAGCTTCCAGTCCTGAACATCAAGCGGCCGACACGTCGACGTCAACCACGACGAACCCCGACGGTTCGACGACTTCGACATCCACCACGACTACGACCAACGCCGATGGGTCGGTTACGACGGTGGTCACCACGACTACGACCCATGCCGATGGTTCGACGTCCACGTCGTCGTCGACGACCACCAGTGCTGCGACCACGTCCAATGCCACGGTTGACTCGGACGAGTCTCTGGGATCGGCCGTTCAGAGTGACGGCAAGATTGTGCTGGTCGGATTCGCTCAAGCCACAGCCTCGGATGCAACGGATGCAAATAACTTCGATTTCGCGGTCACGCGTCTGAACGCGGATGGGTCACTCGATACCACGTTCGGTACCAATGGCAAGAAGACGATTGCGTTTGATCTGGGTGGAGAGGACAATAATCAGGACGTGGCGACGTGCGTTCAGATTCAGTCGGATGGCAAAATCGTGGTAGGGGGCTACACAAAGCGAGATAGTAGCGGAAATTACGATTTTGCCGTCGTCCGTTTGAACACTGATGGATCACTCGACACAACGTTCAGTAATGATGGAAAGGCGACAGTCGCCTTTGACCTGGGCGGTTATGGTGACGATCGCGCGACCAGCATGGCGATTCAACCCGACGGGGGGATCGTCCTGGGCGGCTATTCGCAAGCTTCGACGGGCGGCAATAACGTCTTCGCGTTGGCTCGATTGACGACGGACGGGGAGTTGGATCAGTCGTTTACGGGCGACGGACGCAAATTCATCTCATTCAATGGTGGCGATGATCGCGCGGCGGCTGTGGCCGTTCAATCCGACGGCAAGATTGTGATCGTCGGATATGGGACCGGTAACGGAACCGGTTATGATTACGCCATCGCACGTGTGAAAGCCAATGGTTCGTTGGATTATGGATTCAGCGGCGACGGGAAGAAGATGGTCGGGTTCAACCTCGGCGGATCCTCGGCAGATACAGCGGCCGCTGTTTCAATTCAGACGGACGGCAGCATTGTCATGGGTGGGACTGTCCAGAGTGCAACTGGCGACGATGATTTCGGAGTGACTCGACTAAAAGCCAATGGGTCAATGGACAAAAGCTTCGGAAATGGAGGCCGCAAGGTCATCAGCTACAATCTGGGAGGCAATAACGACGATCAGTTAACCGCGATGGCGATTCAGGCGGACGGGAAGATCGTTGTGGGTGGGATCACTCAGATCAGTTTGACCGGCGACTACGATTACGCCGCCGCTCGATTGAACACCAACGGATCTCTCGACACGGACTTCTCGACGGACGGAAAGAAGACTGTTGGCATCAATCTTGGAGCCACGGATAATGACCTGGCCAATTCGCTGAACATTCAAAGTGATGGCAAGATCATCATGGCGGGTAGCGCGATCAAGAGCGCTCCGGGCAATACCGACTTCGCGGCAATCCGGCTCAATGATGATGGCTCACTGGATACCGGGTTCGGCACGAGTGGAGTCAAGACAGTGCCGTTTGATTTGACATGATGAGGTTGGACGACGAATTCCTAATCGAAATGCACGAGGAAGAACAAGACTCACTCGGATCGACAGAACTGTGTGTGGCCATGTTCACAGGGCGCCAAGTCGCGTCGACTCACGCACCATCACTTTTTGAAGTTGCACAGTTTGAGTGTGAACGAATGGGGCCTGGGTATCTGTCGCAATAGAGTCTCGAAGGTTCGTATTTCGAAAGCCCGGGCCCAATGGGCCTGGGCTTTGATCGATAATTGACCTTAGCCCCCACCGGGCGCAAACCGAAACTAATGTCGGACTCGGCTTGCGATAAACGCGGTTGCTGCCCGTAGAACCTTATTACTCTTTGGGCAGCATTCCCAATACGATGGGCTTGGCGTTCGGATCCAATCCGAAAAAGGTCTTATCGCCGAACTTTTTCTTGCACTTTGGACAGGTCGCTTTCGCCACGGAGACATCGGTCTTTCCACCAATCTTCTCCTTCTTGCGGGCATCTTCGCTCACTACCAGGCCGCAGCCTGCGCATTTCCGACCAATCACCACCGGCTTCAGTGCGGGGTCGTTCTGGTAGTATTCGACATTCTCCAGGGCCTGCAGTTCGACGTCGGAATAGTGGCACTTGTAGGTGCTCGTAATATCTGTCAGCGGAATCCCCAACTCCTGTCCAAAGGCGACGATTCCAAAGACTCGCTCCAGCAGCCGCGCGAATTCACGAAATTCGGACAACGTGAACGAAAGATAGGCGCGCGATCCGCCATCCAGCACGGCAGGGAGCCGCACGACGATGCGGCCTGGGCCGAATACCGGAATTCCAACGAAGATCGATTCTTCCCCAGGCGCGGCAGGTTGGACGATTTTCAGTGCGCCAGCGTCATTGGCGGTCACAACCGTTTGGAATGGAACCGGGAGCTGCGCCATTGGCTTTTTGGTCTGCAGGAAGTCGCTGATGGCCAATCGAGTGGCGGGCTTCTTCTTTTTCTCCTGCATTGCGGCAAACGCGCCAGCTCGTTTGAAGACCGTCGCGACGAGCATTTCGGTATCGGAAAACGCAATGTCCGCAATGTCATATTCGCCCGCCATCGCACCTGGTTTGAGTTTCACTTTGGTGGGATTGACGGTGTGCAGCCGCAGTTCAAAGAGCCAGCTGGTGTAGGCCCCGACCTGATATCGCGGATCAGCTGCGGCGGGACCGGCTTGTCCTTCGACGCTGGCGGTGGGGGCTTCTACGGCTGCGGGGACAAAGAAGACTGCTTTGCAGTTGGGGCAACGTCCAGCGCGTCCCCGGTGCCGGTCATGGACTTGGACCTTGTGCCCATTCGGACAGAAAATGAGAAACGCGCCCGGAGCCAGGGCCTGACCCGTCACACGCCGCTTCCCGTAGGCCTTTCGAATCTGCAGGGACTGCTTTTCCTCTTCGATTGCCGCTGCGAACAGGGCTTCGCCACCCGTACTGACGGAATGCGCCACATCTGGGGCAGGTGGCATTTCGGAACTGGTTGAGGTTGCAGAGACGGGTTGTGCAGCAATAATCTCGGCGGCTGTGCCGGGAAGCTCTGGAATCGAAACCGTTGTGGTCTCTTCTGGAGGCGCTGCTTCCTGCGTTGCATACCCTTCCTGGCTGGCATTCGGGTCGTCGTGTTGTGTGGCGCCTGGTTCGTACGCCGCATTCGGATCGTAAGCCTGTCCTGTGTTCGGGTCGTATGCGTACCCTGTATTGGGATCGTAAGCGTAGCCCGTATTGGGATCGTACGCATAACCTGTATTGGGATCGTAGGCATAGCCCGTGTTGGGGTCGTAGGCATAGCCCGTGTTGGGGTCGTAGGCGGCGTTCGGGTCGTAATAGCCAGGCTCGCCTGGTTGGGCATTAGGATCGTATCCAGCCTGCCGCCACGCCTCGGCGTCGATGGCATAGCCCGTGCCATCCGTGGCCTGTTGATCACCGTATTGTTGTTGATACTGATCGTACGCGGCCTGATCATAGGCTGCTTGAGCCTGATTGGTGTCAGCCGCAGGTGGGTCGCCGTACTGGTCGGCAATAAAGCCAGCGGCCGCGGAGTTATTGAGACTGAAATCGTCGTCCGCCGCTGCCGCCTGGTATCCATATTGTGCGGAGGTGGTCTGGACTGGTTTCGCCGCGGCTGGAACTGCCGCGACTTCCGGGGCAACAGAAAAATCGTCGTCTCCGGATGTCGCGAAATGGTAGCCGTCCTGAAGTTCGAAACCGCCATCGTCACTGCCGCCATACTGCGGACTGAAACGTTCGGCGTCCTCGGGAGCGTCCGCGGCCACAGCGTTGGAAATATCGCTGAACATAATCGGCGACGGATTCGCCTGCATGCGTTGATATTTGGCTTCGATCTCTGGATTGGTGAACGCACCGCAGGCCCAGCAGCGAACCAGGCCGAGCCGAACCATCTCACCGCATTGGCGGCAAGGCAGTTCTTCATCAGCCTCGGACATCTGCAATTCACTGGCGGGAATCAGCTCCAGGAATTCTGACGAAGCCCGGCTCGCATCCAGCACGTGGCCGCAATGGGGACATTGCGCCGAATCGCCGAGCAACATGGCGTTACAAGCAGGACACCCACGAATCGATACAGACATGCCGGCACACTAGATATGGTTTTGTTGGAACGAAGTTGAAGTGTCTCACTGACAATTCCGCGAAACAGACATGTCTACTGGATTTCGAGTAACTCGACGTCGAACACCAACGTCGCGTCAGGCGGTATCACGGCGCCCGCACCTCGTTTGCCGTAGCCTAATTCTGCCGGAATAATTAACTTGCGACGGCCGCCGACTTTCATCCCGGCGACACCTTCGCTCCAACCTTTGATCACTTGATTCAAGCCGAATGCGATCGGCATTTCACGGTCCCGGCTGCTATCAAACTTCTTGCCGTTGGTCAGCCAGCCCGTGTAATGGACTTTGACCTTGCTGTCTGCTTCCGGTTTTGCGCCCTGTCCCTCTTTGATGTCGAAGTATTGCAGTCCCGATTCGGACTGTTTGGTCAATTCCTGGACCTCAACATTGCGGAAATCGACTTGTGATCCATGACTCTGCAAAGCAATAAAGCCGACCTGTGGTCGATCCGCCAGAGGAGAATACTCATTCGGAGACTGTGCCTTGGTGAATGTGTCCAACTGGACGTCATTCACGACCTGACCGTTTAAGGTTATTTTGACGTGCGGACCGGCACAAGTGATTTCCATGGAATTCCATTCACCCGGTTTCTTGATCGCGCCGCGTTTCGCCGGAGATTGATAATAAATGCTGCCGCAATACTGGGCCGGATTGAGATCCTTATAAACGGCTGCGTCATCATCCAGGATTTGAATTTCCATTCCATCCTTATGGACGAATCCCGTGGGAGGAACTCGAATACCGACGCCGCTGTTACCACCCTCTGGAATCTTGTACTCGAGCTTGAGCACGTAGTCGCTGTAGACCTTCTTGGTCCGCAACCATCCACCGCCCTCTTTCGTACACGTCAGCAAATCGCCATTGACCTTCCAGGCAGAGATTTCGCCCTGATAGCAATCCCAGCCCTCTAAGTCCTTGCCATTATAGAGCTTCTGGAATTTAGGCGGAGCCTCTTCGGCCCGCAAGGGAAGGCTCGTGAAAACGCTGGCACACATCAACAACATCAAGATGCAGAGAAGAGGCCGTGAGAAACGGAAAGACATGCAGTACTCCTCAAACGAAAGCTCAATAAGCGAGTGATCGAATTTTTCTCTTACGGACGTGGTTGTCTCATTGGCAATACGGCATTACCGCTCGAAATGCGACATCTTTATCCGCGAGAAGTAGTAAGATGCAAAAAATGACAGACGATTTTTTATCGAAGTGCGCTCGTTTAAAGAGCGATCAATTTCCTCCTGCTTTACGGCAGGCTTGGACGCGATCTGATTGGTGACGCAAACACGGATCCAATGATACCATTATGATACCAATCTCGATCCCCCCGCTACAGCCAGAATCACTTTCCGAACATAATTCTTCTCATCGGAGCGGCTGACTCAACTCCGAAATGCGTTTGGATCAGATTCGGTTCGCTTCGCCGCATTAATCAAAAAGCGCGCTTCGCCGGTCCGTTCGACGAAACCTGCGTTTTACGGGCGCCGCTTCATGAGGAAAGCTCACCGGCATTCGACCCGAGTCGCAAATCATAGCGCCTGCACGAGTTGTGCCAAATCCATCTCCGCAAGTCGATCACTCAAATCCCATGGGACGATACTCTGGGAGATCCAGGGTCGTGGTCAGTTTCACGGCCAGAATCGCGGAATAGGCGACCATGACTTTTCGTGCGCCGTTGCCATCTGGCCGATCCCGTTCCACAAGCAGGACACCTCGCGAGGTCATGAAATTAATAAAAGGGATCGTTTCTTGAGCTGCAGTCACCAAGATCCCCTGGCGAGGAATTTTGGGAGCCCAGTTCATGAATAGATCGTGCCAGCATTCGGATTGATCCATGCAAGGTTTGCCTTTTTAAGTCAGGGGAAGGGATTTCAGCCTGTGCGACCGCGCATGGATTTCCGTAATTATTACAAAATCCACGGTCAGGGTGAGGAAAGATTCAATTCGTCTTGCGGCGTTTCACACTGGTCGGTATTCTCCCGCCTCCTCTGCAAGAATTCTCAATGCTTTCCCATCCTTTGCGGTTTGTCGCTCCCCGCGATAGCCAGTCTCGCGTAACCCAAAAATAGAACAGATTTTAAGGCCAGTCGCCCAAAATCTTTTCAGTTTGGAAATTGCGTGCGGCAAAATGCAAATCCTTCCTTTCGATTTCCCCAATTTACTACGGTTTTCGTCGCGGTGATTCACTCGGGCCGACCCTGGTGTAGCCAACGTGTCGCGTGACAGTTCCCTTCCTGTTTTGATTCTGTCATTTCAACTGCAAAGCGTTGTGGATGATATGGCAATCGAAATCCGGTCGCGGAGTTGCGTCGCGGCGCTTGCGATGTACGACTTCTTGGAGGCATTCCACGATGCAAAAGCTTTCGGGCCTGGCCGGTCAATGGCGCGTTTCAGTGCTGTTGACGGTAATTCTGGCAGCCATCGGTGGCTGTAACAGCATGAACGGCTATGCGAATAACCGAGCTGGCACTTCCTTTTATCGTCGCGGTCATTACGCGATGGCTCGTGAGGAATTCCAGCGGGCTGTCGCAAACGATCCTTATAATGCCGACTACCAGCACAACCTGGCTACGGCTTTGAAAAAGGAAGGAAACCTGGCGGGGGCTGAACAAGCCTATCGGCAGGCGATCACGATTGATCCCGAGCACCAGCCGTCCTATCACAGCCTGGCAATGCTGCTCAATGAAACCAATCGTCCGACCGAAGCTCAAAGTCTGTTGACCGCCTGGGCTGAGACTCAGCCTTATAATGGTGCCGCTCAAGTCGAAACGGCGTGGCTGGCTCGCGAACAGGGGGACTACGGAACGGCACAGACTCGGTTGGCGGAAGCCCTGAAGATCAACCCAAATAACCACATCGCGGCCAACCAGTTGGCTCAGGTTTATCAGGACCAGGGCGATTATGGTCGAGCCATCGCCATGTACCAGCGCTCGTTGAACCAACGCTGGTATCAGCCCGAAGTGCAATCTCGAATCGCGACGTTGAAGACAAGCAATCCAGATCTGGCGAACACCGATCCACAGTTGGCGTTGCTGCTGCCGAGCACGGTTGACGGAAATGGAACGGCGATGGCCTATCAGCCTCCAATTGTGGGGCCCGCTGGAAACCAGATCGTCGAATCCTACCCGACCATTCAATCAGCCCAGACCTATCCGATTCAGGCTTATCCGACTTACGCCAATCAGCAGTATCAGGTCCTGCCCGTTGCTCAAAACTATCGGGGCACGCCCATCACGACGACTCAATGGCAGCCATCCCAGGGCCAGATGGTCATGAATCCGACTCCGGCGGCACCCCTGCACCAGACTGTCACCAATGCTCCAATTTACCAGCCTGGAACAACCACGACGGAAGTTTCTGATCCCGCCCACACGGTAATCAGCGGGGTTCCGATGGAGACGGCGCACTAAGAAGCTGTCAAAGACCTGGAAATGATCCCCCTCGCCAATCAGCGTCCTCTGACGCGGGGCGGGGGGCGAGATTCTTGGCCGGTACGCAAGTTTGCTCCGTCTCAAAACAGCAAAACTTCAAAAAGTGCTGGCGCGCTTCGGCCGAATTTGCCAGTCAATTTTGCCAGGCCCGAAAGGCCATGCGACGTTGCCGTGATTTGCTGTCGGTTCCAGGGGGCGGTATACTTCTAGTTAAAGACACATTTGGAACTTGTTAAGGTCGGCGGGCTCAGTCGCGCGGCCTTCATTTTCTGCCCCTTCTCAATTGATGGAACGCCCGTGAGTCAGGCTGACGAAACGATCGACTCCCGGCCGGTGGGTCCCGACAAACATGTCGTGGCCTTTCTGGATATTGGGACAAACTCTGTCCGGATGCTCCTGGCGCGGATTGATCCGAATCACTCCTTTTCTGTCATTTCGCAGCAAAAAGAAGTGGTTAGACTCGGCGAAGGCGAATTCCGCGACCGCCAATTGCAGCCGGCCGCCATTCGACGAGCGGTCCTGGTTTGCAGTCAATTCGTGCAAATGGCGAAGGCGCACGAGGCCACGGAAATCATCGCCGTCGCGACTTCGGCCAGTCGCGAAGCCACCAACCAAGGCGTCTTTCTACGACGCCTCAACCGGGAAGCTCAACTGGATTGCCGCATCATCTCGGGCAAGGAAGAAGCCCGGCTGATTTATCTGGGGGTCGTCAGTGGCTTAAACCTTGGCGAAAAGCGGGCCCTGTTCATCGACATCGGCGGCGGCAGTACCGAAGTCATCGTCGGCACACAATCCCAACACGACTTTCTCGATTCTCTGAAGTTGGGAGCCATCCGGCTGACTTCCCGATTCTTTCAACCGGGTGATGTCGGAGAAGTTTCACCCCGGTTGTATCAGCAGATCAAACAGTATGTCAGGACGACCGCGGTTCGGACGCTGCAGCAACTGAAGCAATGGCGGACGGACATCGCCGTCGGAAGTTCCGGCTCCATTTGCAATCTGGCGGAAATCACGATTCGACTGATTTATAAACGACCATGGAAAAAGGACGACAGCATCATGCTGGCCGACCTGAAAGAGGTCGCCGTCAAGCTTTGTGAATGCACACTGGAGGAACGCGCGAAACTGCCCGGAATTAATCCCGAACGAGCGGACATCATCGTTGCCGGAGCGGCGATTCTGGAAACAATTTTGGAAGATCTGGGAGTCAATGAACTGCGTGTGAGTGAACGGGGCCTGCGCGAAGGCTTGCCCATTGATTATATGTCCCGTATGGAGCACTTGCCGCCGCTGGAATTGCGATCATTTCGGGAACGGAGCGTGTTCCAGCTGGGGCGTTCCTGCAATTTTGATGAGACCCATGCGAAGAACGTCGTCCGACTCTCGCACCAGCTGTTTGACTCCGCCTTTCAACTGGGGCTGCATAAGCTGGGTGAATGGGAGCGGGAACTGCTGGAATATGCTTCGCTGCTGCATGATATTGGATCGTTCCTGTCCTACAACAATCACCGCGAACATTCCTACTACTTCATTCGCAATGCCGACCTGTTAGGATTTGATAACACGGAACTGGCGATCGTGGCGACGACGGCGTTGTTTCACGGCAAGGCACTGCCGCAATTAAAACATCCCGAATTCGCGGAGCTCGATAAGCGGTCTCGAAAGATCGTGCGCACGCTCTGTGTCTTCCTCCGCATGGCCGAAGCTCTGGATCGCAGCCATGTCGGCGCGGTTTCGCAGGTCCGCTTGTACCGCAGTGCGATCGACACGATTTGTCTGGAAATGACCTCGGCGAATGAATGCCAGCTGGAATTGTGGGGCGTCAAGCGGTATGAATTCGCTTTTGAGCAGGTCTTTCAGCAGAAGCTGATCGTCGAATCCAAAGTTGTGAGTCTGGTCTAATGCCCTATCCACGGCTCGAACGCGAAGAATACATCGAACAGGCGTACTTCTTTCGCGTCTATCGCGAGCGGCTGGGTCAGAACATGGCCACGCAGGACATCTTGGCCTCTGTCTATGAAGAAATCCTGTCGACCACGCGTCTGCCGATGGCGTTGGAATTCCTACGCGGTGAGATTCTGCTCAACGGCAAGCTGAGTGCGGCCATGTCGAAATTGCCGCATTATTTCGCTCCGTTTCAGGCCTACGTGTTTAGTCGGGCTGAAGAAGACAAGTCGAAATTCGATCAAATTACGGCCTTGCACATTCTCGAACGCGAAGCCGACTATCGAGCCCACGACTGTTCGCCCGCGGGACTATTCATCTATCAATTCGAATGCATCAGCCGAAATCGATTGGGCTACGAGAATGGCTTGTCGGCGATTCGGGAAGATCCATTTTATGATGCTGATTGGCGCAACTGGATTCAGACCTGCCGGCTCCAACTGGGTTCAATTGAATTCGCGGACCTGATCTATTACACCTCGGAGCAGTTTCAGATTGAGCAGAGGCGGATGCTGAATGATCCGGAATTCAAGCCTCGATCACCGCTGTTGTTTGGAGCGAAAGAGGGACGGATCGCCAAAGCCAACCGGGGCAAGGATCCGCTGTACATGTTCGCGGCATTTCAGCGGCAATTGGGCTATCCGATTGTGCCGAAACCACAACGTTCGTCGCGCGACGATCAACTCAGTCCGGCAGCCCTGAATGCCAGAATTGTCCTGTTGGAAAAGCGTGTCTCCTTGCTGGATGCGGAATTGAAGGGAAATCTGCAATTGGATGAATTCTACGCCAAGAGCAAAGACGGACCGCAATTTAAAGATGAACCATTACCGGTCCAATTGCCCCCGAGTCAGGAACTCGAAACAGATTGACATTAGCCCGACCCAGCCTGTCCCGAGTGGCTTATCCGAGGGGTTGCACTGTATGACCCCGACTCCCAACCTACTACAACTTTGAAACTGTTATGACCTGTACCGCACAACCCGATCGCAAATTCCCCGCCACCATGACCTGGCAAGGGAATGTCACGGGCTTCTTACGCTTGATCGATCAAACCTTGTTACCTGTGGAATACCTGGAAATCGATCTCAAGTCGGTTGAGCAGGTGTTCGAAGCCATTCGATCGTTGCGTGTGCGTGGAGCTCCGGCCATCGGTTGTGCCGCAGCCTATGGCGTCGTGATCGGCCTGCAACAATCCGTGGCATTGTCTCGTGCCGAGTTCGATGTCAAATTGCGCCAGGTGACTGACTATCTCGCCAGCAGCCGGCCGACGGCCGTGAATCTGTTCTGGGCCTTGGATCGGATCCGGACCGTCGCCAGAACGGAAGCAAGCCTGTCGCCCGCGGCAATGTTGCAACGCCTGCTGGACGAAGCCCGGGCGATTGAGGTCGAAGACCGCGAGATGTGCACGGCCATCGGTCAACACGGAGCCGAGCTACTGCAAGACAAGACGGGTGTTTTAACACATTGCAATGCCGGAGGTTTGGCCACGGCGGGCGACGGTACAGCCTTGGCCGTCATCTTCGCGGCGGCGGCTGCGGGGAAGCAACTGCAAGTCTTCGCCGATGAAACGCGGCCCCTCTTACAAGGAGCTCGCCTGACCGCCTGGGAATTGCAGCAACGCGGCGTCCCCGTGACCCTCATTTGTGACAGCATGGCCGGGTGGGTCATGCGTGAAGGAAAAGTGCAAGCCGTGATTGTCGGAGCGGACCGCATCACCGCGAATGGCGACACGGCGAATAAGATCGGGACGTACTCGGTCGCCCTGTTAGCGAAGGCACATGGAATTCCCTTCTACGTGGCCGCACCGACCAGCACGTTTGACCTGGAAATGTCCTCGGGTCAGCAGATTCCCATCGAGCAACGGGCCGCACACGAAATTACGCACGGGTTTGGCAAACAGACCGCGCCCGCCGGAATCAATGTGTACAATCCCGCCTTCGACGTGACCCCAGCAGAATACATCGCGGCAATCATTACCGAGAAAGGTCTGATCATGCCCGTCAACGAAGCGAATGTCCGTCGCGTCGTATTGGAGTGAACAAACAGTTGGAGCACCGGCTTCAACCGGCATGGCGGACTTACGATGGGACACGCCGCACCACGTGTTCACGTACCGAGATTCGCTGAGCGACTGACGTGCGTCGATTCTCACATGCCCGCAACGGACTTCGCCGGTCCGCCTGAAGGTTTTGAAGTTGCGCTGCTTTTGACTTTACCCCGAAGGGCTTGCACAACAAAGCCCAGGGTTCGCCGGGTACCCACGGCGTACCCTGGGGCATTCGGGATTTGAACGATGTACCCTGAAAGGGTTCCACAATTGGGATCTGTGGAACCCTTTCAGGGTACAGTATCCCCCCTTTGCTTGACCCAGGGTACGCCTCGAGTACGCGGCGAACCCTGGGCTTTGTTGTTGTACAACCCCTTTGGGGTATTTCTCAACAACGCATGAAGGCGGCACGGTGGGCTTACGACACGCAACGCCGCGTCTACAATGTCGGTCCGAGTCGCTCGATTTCTCGCGCGACGATTTTTGCCGCCGTTTGTTGACCTAGATCGTTCCAATGATTGTCGCCACCTCGGAAATACAGTTCCCGGGGGTTGTCCGACTGAAACTGATCGAACAAATTCACAATGGGAATTTCGTTTTGCCGCGCCGCATTGGCCATCACTCTCGTGATTGCGCGCGGATCATATTCGGGGTATTTTTTGCGATCGATCGAGCAAAAGTCGTAATCCTCAATCAAATCGGCGGGCGACGGGATGATCACGATGCAGAGTTTGGCGGAATTCCGGGTGCAAACCTGCG
>JAQGHT010001018.1 GCA_028291565.1 Planctomycetaceae bacterium
GAGCGACGTAAAAATGCACGTTCGCCAGGGATTTCAAATGTTCTATCTGTGTAATCCGTGTAATCCGTGGTTAATTTGCGATAAATAGCGACTGCACTATGACAATTAAACTACCTGACAGTAATTACTTCGCCGGTCCTTAAGGGACTTTTCTGGGCACTCCGTTGAAGTCCCACCGATGAATCGGTGGGCTATTGTCGGCCGTCCCTACCGGGACTTTAGGACCATCAGCAGTTGGAGTTCCGCCTTAACGCGTCGCGGCTGGAGATATTTGCCCAATCTGCGCCGGCTAAAGCCGGGACTCCAACACATTGGTCCCAACGCAACTTGTCTGCGAATTTCGGTGTGGTACACTGTTTGATAGCTTTCGCTCTATCGAATTACTTTCAATGTGGCAACACATGTCCGAAGTTCAGCCGAGTCCAACCCCCGTCCCGTCGCCTTCACATCAAACGCGGCGGAGTACGATTATGTGCCTTGCCGCGTGCTTGCTTGCCGTGGCTGGTGCTTCTTTGTACGCGTATTACATCCAAACAACAGCCGATGAAAGATGGCGTTGCAAGCTCAACTTAAAACAGTTGGCGGTCGCACTTCACAGCTACCACGATCAATATGGCAGCTTCCCACCGGCTTATGTATCAGACGCCAATGGGAAACCAATGCATAGCTGGAGAGTTCTGCTGCTGCCGTTCCTGGAGCAGAAACTATTGTACGACGAATACCGATTCGATGAGCCTTGGGATAGTCCGCACAACTCGACACTGGCAGGAAGAGTCGAACACCTATTCAATTGTCTTAACAATCGTCGTTGGCGGAATCCGAAGCTGACAAATTACCTCGCTGTCGTTGGACCTGACACAATGTGGCCAGCTGATCGTGCGACCAAACGTGACGATGTCACCGACGACGCGTCGCAGACAGTCTTTGTTGTTGAGGTCGAATCCGAAATTCCTTGGATGGAACCGCGCGACCTCAACGCGTCCGAATTCGCTTCCGCCGTCAATCACCAACCAGGACAGAGAATCTCTGGGGTCCATGCTGATGGAGCATGTATCGTAATGGCCGATGGTACCGTACGCTTCCTCAGCAAAAAAGTCCCGGTCGGCACCATTCAGGCGTTGTTGACTCGCAACGGAGGCGAAACGATTGACGAGTTTTGATCGGAATTGATGCCTATTCGACCAGCGCGCGGTTTCCCATGTGAAGGCCCACACTACTTCAGCGGCTTGCACCACAATTGCTTTGGGGTTGTACTCAATGCTCAAGCAGTGCAGTTTCGAGCGTGCCTTTGCACTGCTTCCGCCGTGTACAGCGGCAAGCAGTGTCACGAGACCCTGATCTCAATGCGGAAGACGCAAGGTTAATCCGCTATAGCCACCGCCAAAAAACTCAGACGGCCGAGGACGGCCGTCCTACATGATTTCTTTTGCGTTCTGACTTAATCGTCTCCTCTGCGCCCTCTGGGAAAACGAGAACCGGCGGGGCTGGGTTTTACTTGTTCGATCTTTAATTTCGAAGCCTTGGCATACGGATTATACAGCGGGTCGCCAATCAAAACCGTCATCCAGCTGGCGAAGAGTTCCGTCCGCCAGTAGGTTTCGACCAAGGTGTATTCGCCCGTCACGAGCGTTCCGAAAAACTCTGCCGGTTTGGGAAAGCCGATTGTGTAGGGTTCCGCGACCGGTCCCAGGGTTGCGACGGCTCCATTCTCCAGCAGATTCCGGCACCATTGCTTCGATTTCGTGTCATGCAAGGAAACGGCCTCGAAACTGGCCAGGTGCCAGGCGACCGCACCCGGCAGGAACCGGCAGCAGTCGACATAATTGCCGACGGAATACCAGCCGCAATAGAGGGCGCATTCCGTGCAGACTCCCGACGCGAAGAGCTCGGGTTTGTCATCGAGAATGACGGCCATTTTGCCGTCTTGCTCGAGCAATTTCGCCATGTCGCGCATGCCCTGATCATAGCCACCATAGCCAAATCCGCCTTCCGACTGATTGTAGGCGATGCCTCGCGCGTCGACGTAAACTTTTCCCTCCAGGCCTTTGGCCTCGACTTCAATCGCCTGGTCAATCATGCGCTTCACGAGTTCCACACTCGGTCCGTCGAGCCGGCAAGTCATCAACATCGGCGGTTTGCTCTGACGCTCTTCGGCGGTGACTTGAAAATAGAGCAGATTGGGATGAAAGCGGTCCAAGTCATAGCCTTCCCACCACAACAGAGCCAGCTCGCTGTCGACGGCGGCATGACTTTCCTGGTGCGACAAGACTCGCCGACGCCGCTCCAGTGATCGCACCTTTTTTTGGACTCCTTCTCGATCGGTGCGCCGTTCTGACAATTCTTTTGCGGCTGGGCTTTGGGAGTCGCCTTTGGCCTTCGATTCGAGATCCTTGATCGCACTCTCGAGCTCTTTCAAACGGTTTTCCAGGGGGACGAAATCCGCTTGAACCAGTTCCAACTCCTTTCTTTCTTCGGCAGTCGGATCCTGACCGCCAACGCGCAGCGGGACACCATAGACCGTCAGCAGAACTTTGACTTTGTCCCGTTTCTCCTTCAGAGACTCGCGCAACGGGCTGGCCAGCCTGGTATTGAAATCCGCACGACTCATGTCGTCACCGATCGGCAGATCGAGCTTCAAAACATGGTCCACAGGAACGCCGCGCTTCGCGCAGTAATGGTCTGCGACAGCTTGTGATTCGGGCACGTTCTGATTCACAACAAGATAAACGTCTTGCGGCCCAAGTCCGAATGCCGCGGATGTCAACCGGAACAGGAAGGCGAGCGCGAAAATCAACGGAGTGCAGCGTTTCATTTATCCAACCTTGGAATAATTCGTGGTCTGATCAGTGGAAAAGAGGGGGCCAGTTTGTCATTGATCCGAAGTTCAAACAAACAGGGAAGTATACTTACGTGAGATGGAAATGAGCAGCGAGCGGACCGAGACGCAGATTTTGAAATTGCACTGGAATGACTCATTGGTCGCCGCGTGCGGGATCGGATACGATAAGTACTGTTGCGGACCAGACTCTGTGTCCGTCAGGAAGAACGACAATGCGTGATCAGTCAACCCAGCCGAGCAACTTATGTCGATCAGTTTTGAGCATGCCATTGACATCGCACGGAGTCCCGAAGAGGTATTCGCCGTGCTGGACGATGTGTCTCAAACACCGAAATGGCTGGCTCCCTGCAAGGGAATCGAACGCCTGACGCCGGGCCCCAGCGAGGTTGGTTCCCAATTCCGCTATTCCTATCACGACTTCGGTCGTAGCGGAACGATGGACGGAGTCATCACGGCTCGCATTCCGAATCAGCAACTTTCGGTCAAGTATCATGACAGCATGGTTGAGGTTTTACTGGATTTCCGCCTGAGTCCAACAGGGACTGGAACCTGGCTGATTCATCGGATTGAAGTCACAACCAAGACTTTTTTCGCGGGGATGTTCTCACCATTGATTCGTTCTCATCTCCCGAAGCAAACAACAACGGCGCTGGACGCTCTGCGAAAGTTGCTGGAAGCCGGAAGCGAAGAAGTCACACCATCGAATGTCGCCCAGTAGGCGCTAGTCGAGGCTTGACGATACCCCCCAGGGCGCACGACAATCGCCACGACTTTGGGCACTCTTGCCGTTTGATTGATCACAACTCAGGGGCCGACACGTGGACGATTCAGTCAACGACGATTTCTCGCTCGGAATTTCCGGATTCACCTTCGCCGACCTCTACGAACCGCAACGCCTGGGCGACTTGCACAAGGCATTCTGGAAATTTGCCGCCGGCTCCAACCCGGACGTCGCGGCTCGATTTGCCACGTTGTCTGACGGGGGGCAGCCGAATCCCGAGACCTCCGACATTCTGATCGCAGTGGCCGACGTTCTCGGAAACTTTCTCGCTCAGTTATTTGACATTCGCACTGACGTCCAGCGATTGTCCGATGAGACTCTCAACTACGAAAAAATCTTTCAGCTCAAACAAGACTTTCTGCGAACGCGTGTCTTTAAACATTTCGGTAAGTCGACGATCGACGACGCCATGTTCCGCTTGCTGAATGAAGAAATTCAGCGTCTGGTGACAGCGGTTCCCCCTCAGGTTGATCCTGAGATTCGTTTCGCGGACACCGTCTTGACCTTGCTGCGGTGCGAGAAAGCTCTCGCGGAGGGAGCGGATCCTTCCGAGCATGGGTTGGCGGAAAGTATTTGTGCACACCGAGTCGCCACGACGTTGAGTGAAAAGGTGCAGCAAACGCTGGCCGTGATCGTGGATTGGTGCGTCCATGTGAATGCGACGCCGGAACGCATGCACCATGTCGAGGGCTGGGTCTCATTCGTACGTCCGGAATCGCTGAACTACGAAAACCTCGTGCAGATCGAACGACCAGTCGCGGAGTTGCAGGAAACGATCGTCGGACCCACAGAACATCGCCGGATGCGCGATGGGTTTAAGCTGACCGATCCGCGAATGAATCGGAAGGAATATCTGCGCGAGATCGACTATTGCATTATTTGCCACCCGCGTGAAAAAGATTCGTGTTCGCACGGGTTTCGAGACAAGACGGGAGGCTGGCAGCGCAACCCGTTGGGGATTGCGCTGGCGGGATGTCCGTTGGAAGAACGGATCTCAGAAATGCATCTGCTGCGCAAACGCGGCGCGGCCATCGCGGCGCTGGCGATGATCATGCTCGACAATCCGATGTGTCCGGGAACAGGGCATCGGATCTGTAATGACTGCATGAAGGGCTGCATCTTTCAAAAGCAGGATCCGGTCAACATTCCGCAGGCTGAAACGGGGATCGTCAGCGATGTTTTAAATCTGCCTCTGGGATTTGAAATCTACAGTTTGCTGACTCGGTTCAATCCACTGAACCGGCAGTGCCCGCATGCCTTGCCCTACAACGGGGTCGATGTTCTGGTTGTGGGACTGGGGCCGGCCGGTTACACACTGGCTCACTACCTGGCCAATGAGGGATTCGGCGTCGTCGGAATTGATGGCTTGAAGCTGGAACCCATTCCAGATTCACTCACGGGACGCGGCCGTAAAGTCGCTTCTCCCATCCGCGATTTCTCGATCCTTAAGCAGGAACTGGATGAACGCATCCTGGCGGGGTTTGGTGGTGTCTCGGAATATGGGATCACCGTGCGGTGGGACAAAACGTTCCTGGCCGTAATGTACCTGACGCTATTACGACGTAGAAACATGCGTTTTTTTGGGGGCGTGCGGTTCGGCGGCACTTTGACGATCGACGATGCCTGGGATCTCGGATTCCGCCACGTTGCACTGGCCACCGGCGCGGGGAAGCCGACGATCATCCCCATGAAGCACAATATTCTGCGTGGGATCCGCACGGCCAGCGACTTCTTGATGGCCTTACAACTCACCGGCGCCTTCAAGAAATCCACATTGGCCAACTTGCAAGTGCGGCTGCCTGGCATTGTCATCGGCGGTGGCTTGACTGCCATCGACACGGCGACTGAGATGCTCGCCTACTATCCCGTGCAGGTCGAGAAAACCCTGGACCAATTCGAACGCTTGAGCGCGGAATTCGGTGAGCAGAGTGTCTGGGGCATGTGCGACCCGGAAGAAAAGGGCATTCTGGAAACATTTCTGGAACACGGGCGAGCGATTCGGAACGAGCGAGAATCGGCGAAACAACAGGGGCGAAAGCCCAACTTCGCGGCACTGTGCGATGCTTGGGGCGGAGTGTCTCTGGTCTACCGCAAGCGAATGATCGATTCGCCTGCCTATCGGCTGAATCACGAAGAAGTGGAAAAGGCGCTGGAGGAAGGGATCCGGTTCGTCGAGAATTTGATCCCCTTAGAAGCCATCGCCGACAATTTCGGAGCGGTGTCCGCAGTCAAATTCAAACGCGCGAACGGCATGGAAGTCACTCTTCCCGCCCGAGCAGTCTGTTATGCGGCGGGAACGACACCCAACACAGTCTGCGAACGCGAGGCACCAGGCTCGTTCCAACTCGATGCGGATGAAAAATTCTTTCAGAAGCACAAATTGGTCGCCGATGGCGAAGGCTGGAAACTGGAAGCCGTTCTTGAGCCGTCCCGCGAAGCGTTCATGATGTCCTACGAAAATGCAGGCCGCTTTGTTTCGTTCTATGGCGACAATCATCCCGATTTCGCGGGCAATGTGGTGAAAGCCATGGCGTCGGCCAAACACGGTGTGCGGCAAGTGAATCGGCTGTTTGCCAAAGAGATCGCTCAGGCTGAAATTCAGGGGACTTCGCTGGAGAAATTCAACACGCTGGTTCAAGGACTTGACGAAACGCTTGTCCCACGCGTCGTCGAAGTCAAACGCCTGAATGCCTCAATCATCGAAGTGATCGTGAAGGCGCCTTATGCCGCTCGACGGTTCAAGCCCGGTCAGTTTTATCGACTTCAAAACTATGAGTCCCGGGCACCAATGGTCGATGGCACCCGGTTGACGCTGGAAGGAATTGCCCTGACCGGCGCCTGGGTTGATCTCGAAAACGATCTCTTGAGCATGATCGTACTCGAAATGGGAGTCAGCTCGCGGTTATGTGCCGTTTTGCAACCCGGCGAACCCGTCGTGGTGATGGGACCGACTGGCACCGCGAGTGAGATTCCAGAGGGTGAAACGGTGCTGCTGGCCGGTGGCGGTCTGGGCAATGCGGTGCTGTTCTCGATCGGCAAGGCGCTGCGTGCACGCGGCTCGCGAGTCATTTATTTTGCCGGTTACCGCGGCCACGAACATATCTTCTTCCAGGAAGCGCTTGAAGAAGCTACCGATCAGGTCGTCTGGTCGGTGGACCAGGGCGAGCCGATCATTCCACGCCGCTCGCACGATCTATCGTTTGTGGGAAACATCGTCCAGTCGATGCTGGCCTACGCCAAAGGCGAACTTGTCGGCAAGCCCCTGATCTCGCTGCATGAAGTCGATCGGATCATCGCGATTGGCTCGGATCGCATGATGGCCGCGGTCTCGGAAGCCCGGCACACAGTATTGAAACCCTACCTCAAAACAGATCATGTCGGCATCGCCTCAATTAATTCAATGATGCAGTGCATGATGAAAGAAGTCTGCGGCCAATGCCTGCAGCAACACATCAATCCAGAGACCAAGGCCGTCACGGAAGTTGTGTTCTCCTGCTACAACCAGGACCAGCAAATGGACAGCGTTGATTTCGCGAATCTGCGGCAACGTCTGAAAACAAATAGCCTGGCCGAGAAGTTGACGAATCGCTTTCTGAGTCTACTGATGGCGAAGAAATGACAACCAACTCACGGCCGATTTCTGGCGGGCCGCGACTTGATCTCGCATGATCTGTTAATTATAGCGGTTTAACTTTGCGTCTTCCGGTGATGTGCCACTGCTTTGCGACCGTACTCGGTCGTTAAGCAGTGCATTCGGAGCGGTGAAAAGCACTGCTTAAACGCCGAGAACAGCGTTAAAGCAGTGGCACAATTAATCATCGCAAACCGGAACGCGCAAAGTTAATCCGCTATAATACGGGCACTTCGACTGGCGCCAATACCTCGGTGCTCGGCACCTGAGTCAACGTGAGGCAACAGCATTTTGCTCAAGACTCGGGCATTTTCTGGCCAAACAATGCCTATCTCGTAAGCAACTTCTCACTTTCGTGACTTGAGCTTTTCGCAACGCGTAGCGCGAAAACTTTCCATTTTCAAAAAGAAGTCTTTCATAACAGAAGACATTGCCGTGGATTGCGCGGCGTCATGATGCCGCGTCAACAAGAACGGCACGTCACTTGCTTCATTGGAAATCAACACTATTACCACCCGGAGTCTTTCCACTGCCAATTGAATTAGATGAGCGACTTTAACCTCGTCTCGATATCCCCCCTAAATCTGCCCGCGCGTTAGAAGCAGGCGTTGAGCTTCGAATTGACTTCCCGATTTGAGAGCTGACGTCTGAGAAAGAATCCTCAACTTTTTCAAAGTTCGCATCCTTAATCGCGAATTTTGTGTCAATTGTTACGTACTTTTTGTTCCCATTGCACCACGCCTGGGGGGTTAAAGCAGCATGCAACACCAACGATCTCGTCGCTCCGGTATCAGGGGCTTCACACTTATTGAATTGCTAGTGGTGATTGCGATCATCGCGGTGCTTATCGCTCTGTTGTTGCCAGCAGTGCAACAAGCTCGAGAAGCAGCCCGGCGATCCCAGTGCAAGAACAACCTGAAACAAATGGCATTGGCCCTTCACAACTATATGGACACGACGGCCGGAGTCATTCCTCGTGGTGTCAATCACCCTACGGGTCCATCGTGTTGCTGCACAACGGATAATGGTGAAGTCGGCCACACGATCCACACGATGCTTTTGCCGTACATTGATCAAGCTCCGCTTTACGCCAAAGTCAATTTTGGCGTTCAAGCCTCGAACGCCTTGAATGCAGTCGCCTACCAAACCAAAATTCCGGGTTTCATTTGTCCGACGGCTTTGACTTGCCCCCCCCAGGCCAACGGCGCCCAGCCGAGTAATTATCCCGCAGCGGGAACGGCACACGGTTATGGCTTGTGCGGCCGACACGGGAGTTCAACGACGAATGGGGTCTTCGCATCACAATGGGGACTTGTGGAAGATGGCTCAGGTACTGTCTATGCTCCCCAAATGAAGCTCGCAGGTATTAGTGACGGAACAAGCAATACCGTGGTGTTTTCAGAATTCGCCTATGGTAGACCAGGAGCGTTGCCAGTCAGCCCGCCGCAGATCTATGCTGAAAGCTGGTTCATTCCGAGCTTTACCACCACAGAATTCTCGGTGCTCTCAAACGCGACCCCGAACAATTCCGCCCCGACTTACGGTGGGACAATTAACTGGGGAACGGCTCGCAGCTGGCATATTGGCGGAGTGCACGTGGCAATGGCCGATGGCGGAGTTCGCTTCGTCAGCGAAAATATCTCCGGGATCACCTGGGTGGCAATTTGCACCCCGCAAGGTGGCGAAGTGGTCGGCGATTTCTAAGTGATTGAAGCAGCAACCAGGTAAAACTCTGACTGAGAGGCTGACAAAAACTCTGGCGAGCGGTGGGTGTAAGCTCACTAGTACCTCGGTTGTCGACCAGTGTTCTTAAGCACACACGTACATTCAAGAATGATGGCAGCAGTTTCTGCTCAGGATACAGTGATGAGATTTACGATGAATTTAACATGGATGCGAATGGTTGTTTGTACGATCATGATGTCTGTGGCAGTGGGTTGTGGAGGCGTCGGGTCGCCTGGGACACCCGTGGCAGTGAAAGGAAAGATCACATTCGACGGCCAGCCATTGGCGAACGCGTCGATCGGCTTCACCGCCATTTCAAAAGACATCCCAGTCCAGTATCGATACGCAGCGAGCGAAATCGATTCTCAAGGGAATTATTCGATCGAGTCGGTGTACCCGGCCGAATATATGGTCTCTCTGAATCAGGGGCCGGATCCGGATGAAGAAGCAAAGGTTGTGAACGCAGTCGCTGGGAACGGCAAACTCGGAGAATATGCCAACAATAGCCCGCTTCGAGCCAATGTTTCGGCCGACAAAACGATTTGGAATTTTGATGTCGTCAGTGGAAAATAGGTCCTTGAATTTAGCGAAAGCAGGCAGAGGCCAATCGCTCACAAGACATTCGCGTTGGAACATCAAAAAGCCACCTGGGATCGAATCCAAGGTGGCTTTTTTCGTTTGCACTTGTCCCTCGTAACGACCTGGATCAGCCGCCCACCTCTCTGGTTCTTTCATTCGGGTCATGGCCCCGTATCTCGTACCGCCAAATGAGATCAATGTGATGCAAAAGGCAGAATAATGCGGGGCAGAATAATGAGAAAATCAGGGAAGCCGAAAACGCCCTCGAAACATTTTCCCCATCATTCTGCCCGTCATCATTCTGCCACTGGACTGGCTAATTTCTGACGTCTTGCATAGGCCGTGTCCCCGTCGGAAAAGCCCGGTAGCGAGGACTCCGCGAAATGTGCTCATCTAATCAGGAGTTCGGTGAGCCGGGTGAAAATCGAATCCGGGCGCAAAGGAACTCGCATCTGTCACAGCAGAGATGTATCATTCAAATCTATATGCGAGTCACGGTATTAACATCGCAGAATGTCTTGAGGACCGGCGCGCAGAGCCTCTGCCACCAGACAAACTGATTTGACACGCCGTTCCTTGGCCATTCATGCATGATGATTCGAATTTCCTATCTTGCGATGGCCGTTGCTTTGGCGATCTGCCCTATCGGCTGCTTCAACACGAAGACTACCACTGGATCTGCCACTCAGCCAAGCGAGCACGATCGACTATTCGTGGAAGGCACAGAGCTGATAGCACCCTATATGACGCTGCAGCGTGGCACCAGGAAAGATCCGCGGAGCAGCGGGGCCAGACGCGATATCATTGAAGGAATTCATAAGCTGGAGCAAGTCATTGCCATCAATGCCAAGAATTGGTCGGCCTTCTGGTTCATCGGGAAAGGCTACCAGGTACTCGGTGATTCTGAACGCGCTTATGCCTCGTTCAAATCGGCCTGGGACCTCCACAAACAAGATTCGAATGTCGCTCGTGAATTTATGCTCGCCTGCTTGGCGCTGGGCCGAGGTTCTGAAGGCGTGGCCATTGCGGAACACGCCCTAAAACTGAAACCCAAAGATCCCGGTTTGACCGCAAACCTCGCGCTGGCCCTGTTAATCGATGGGCAACTTGACCGGGCCGAGCACGAAGTGCGAGAATCCTTGGCGATTGATCCTGAGGACTCGGTGACGCAGGAATTGGAAACGACGATCAGTGATATCAAAAATGGCAAGAGATCTCGGCCGATGAAACTCGGCGACCTGGCTGGAGCAACACCATGAATCTGATGCAGACTCGACT
>JAQGHT010001023.1 GCA_028291565.1 Planctomycetaceae bacterium
CGGGAACGAACGGATCTGAGATCGCTGGTGGTTTGAACGGAACAGCGACAGGACAGTCCTACATATGGAATCCGGCAGGCATCCCCGCGGGAACCTACTATGTGTACGGCGAAATTGATGACGGAATTAATCCGCCTGTATTTGTCTATTTCCCGAACAGTGTGACGATTGCCAACCAGGCTCCGGTTTTATTACCCCTCGCGGGCCAGACAGTCAACGAAGGCGACACGCTCACTCTGAATGCTTCGGCGACGGATCCGAATGGTGACTCCGTCGTTTATAGTCTCGCGACGGGCGCTCCGGATGGCGTGGACATCGATCCGGCGACCGGAGTGTTCACCTGGACGCCGACTGAGGTGGAAGGGCCCGGTGCATATACGATCTCCGTTATCGCCTCAGATACGGGGACTCCGCCTTTGTCCAGCAGCCAGTCATTCCAAGTCACAGTGGGGGATGTCAACTCGGCGCCTGTTCTCCGCAAGATCTTCGCCCAAAGTGTTCCGAAAGGCGGTACATTCGGCTTTACGGTCGGTGCGGACGATAGTGATCTTCCAGTCCAGACCCTCCGCTACAGTCTCGACGCGGGAGCTCCGGCTGGCGCAACGATCGACCCGATGACGGGAGTGTTTTCCTGGACCACCGCGGCCTTGCAACCAGCGGGTGACTATCCTGTGACGTTTCGGGTCACGGACAATGGCGGCTCACCTTTGAGTGACGCGGTCACGGTCAATCTGACCGTGACGAACGCCTCCCTCCCCGCGGTCCCCGGGTCGCTGGAATTTGACGTTGCCGCGTACACTGTCGACGAAGGCGGAAATGCGACAATCACGGTATCCCGTACCGGCGGCAGCAGCGGGATGGTTGCGGTGCAGTATGGAGCTTCCAGTGGCAGTGCAATCGAAGGTCAGGATTTTGCAACCACTTCCGGGATCCTGGTTTTTGCCGACGGCGAAACGAGCAAATCGTTCGTTGTGCCCGCCCTTCACGACTCCCTGGTCGAAGGGCCCGAAACCTTGACCTTGTCATTGACCAATCCCGTTAACGGGTCACTTGGCGAATTGCAGCAAGCCGTTCTGACAATCAATGATGTTCTGTCGATCGCTCCTGTGTTCACCTCATCGGCTACGTTTAATGTCGCGGAGAACCAGACCGCCGTGGGCACAGTCACAGCGACGGACGCCAATATCCCCACACCTGCAGTGAACTTCTCGATTACTGGCGGCGCGGATGCTGCAAAGTTCGCCATTTCCAACACGGGAACTCTCACTTTCAAAGCCGGCCCTGATTTCGAGAGCCCAGCCGATGCTAACGGGAATAACGTCTATGAGTTGCAGGTGATGGCCGATGATGGTGTTGGCGGAACCGCCGTGCAGAGCATCAGCGTGACGGTGACTCCGGTTAATGACAATATGCCCGTGTTCACTTCTCTCGCCACGTTCAGTGTGGCCGAGAACCAGACTGCGGTGGGAACTGTCGTCGCTACCGACGCAGACCTTCCCGTGCAAACCGTGACGTTCATCATCGATGGTGGCGCCGATGCTTCGAAGTTCTTGCTCTCCAGTACCGGCGTTCTGACATTTAAAGTGGCTCCCGATTTCGAGACCCCCACCGATAGTGGTGCCAACAACGTTTACAACCTGCAAATCAAAGCCGACGACGGGGCAGGGGGGACCAAGTCTCAGAACATCGCGGTGACTGTGACTCCGGTCAACGATAATTCCCCGGTTTTCACTTCACCTGCCGCATACAACGCTGCCGAAAATCAGACGGCAGTGGGAACTGTGACCGCGACCGATGCAGACCTGCCGACCCAAAACTTGACGTTCAGCATCACTGGCGGAGCAGATGCCGCGCAATTTGCGATTTCCAATGCCGGAGTTCTGACATTCAAATCAGCACCGCATTTCGACAGCCCCACTGACGCGGATGCGAACAACGTCTACGAACTGCAGGTGACGGCCGATGATGGCAACGGAGGATCGACGGCGAAGAATATCTCGGTCACCGTGACGAAAGTCATCGTCGGTCCGGTGATTTCATTGTCTCCGACAGCGATCAATTATCAACCGGCGAAGAAGCCAGTCGCGGTCCCGGTTGACGCCGCTGCGTCGTTTGTCGCCGGAGTGCCAAGTCCTGTCCTGTCGAGTACCAAGCTGATTGTTTCGATCACGTCGAATCACAACAGCGTCGACGTCCTGGGATTGCTCGCCGGAACAACCAATGGCCTGACACTGAAAGGCAAGAAGTTGACGGTCGGTAAGACGGTGATCGGGACGATCAGTGGAGGCAAAGGCAAGGTGGCTGATTTGACGATCGCGTTCACGAGTGCCGCCACGAGCGACCTGGTTCAGAAAACCATGGAAAAGATCACGTTCTCAACCAAGGTCGCGGGAAGTGGCCCGAGAACAGTGTCGATGCACCTGACCAACGTGAGCGGCAAGAATTCCAATACCGCCACGCGCCAGATCACGCTGCAATGATGGCAGCACTAAGGCATCGTGTTTGCGACGTTGGAGCTCTGCCTTCGCGTGTTCTATTCCTGAATTGGAGATTCCACGCGTGAAGTGATTCCCGTCGAAGCAAAGCTTCGACGGCCGGTATTTCTATGCGATTATTCGCGAAAGCAGGACTTCTTATCGAAAGACACCAAATTAGCTCAAATTATTCACTTGGCAATAAGGGCCAGCAGTGATTGAAATTCGGTGGCAGATCCTAGTGCGTCATTTTCCCCGCACATCAACGGGTGGTTTTGTGCGGATGTCGCCCAAGTCGCGGACCTCGCCCGGGCGGACGACGAGGTTCTCGAAAGCCTTTCCGGCATACATTCCGATACCACGGTAAATCTCTGCGGTGTAGCGTAGGCCGGGGACGAGTTTGTCGGCACGGAAATGGCCGTCTCGGTCGGTTTTCAAATCGGTCAGTTCGCCAGCGGCGGGGTCCGGATTGGTCACGATCGATCCGTTGCCTGCGGATGATAATTCTGGCAGCGGTTCTTTGCCCGGCGTGGCTGAGTCAGAGAAGGGCCTGCCGTCGGTGTTGACGAACCGACCTGTTACCGCGCCCCACGGTTGCATGCGAACGGTGTCGGGAGTGTTTCCGTCGCCACGTGCGGCCAGGAATCCGATCAGCTTTCGGTTTTCATCGAAAAACGTAATTCGCCGGAGCCGATCAGGATGAAGTTTGGTCAGAGCGAATGTAGCCGCGCGAAGTGGTGGTTCGAAGTCCCACGGATGAAACGTCAGGCCTTGCGTCTTGACACCGACGAGCGGTTTGCCTTCTGGATCAATGATTGAGACGCGTCGCGGCCTGTCCTGGACGAAGGTTGCCGACAATTCCAGGGGTCTTGAATCCAAAGGAGGATCGATGAGCAAGATCGCCGCATAGTCGTGCTGATCGATCCAGCTGCCAGAGGTCGACAATGTATCCTGCGTCCCGAAAGCGGAAATCTGCTCCTGCGCCGTCCATTGAGTCCGGCCTGGAGCGAAAAAGGCCTTGGGATCGACATGGGCCGGTCGATACTGCTGGCCTGGTGTTTTGATCAGAACCGCCCCCGGCCCTGGCAGAACGAAGCCGACGTACGTTCCATCCGCTTGCCTGGCGGCCCGGCTGATCGGACCGCCGGCATTGTAGATTCTCTGGGAGTTGCGACCCGACATCGCGGAACGTATGCTGTCAAGGTGGGGATTGGGCTGTAAGTCGACATAGGTGACCTCTGCATCAACCGGTCGTCCCTGCTCGTCGACGAATTTCAAATGAAACGGGATTCCGCGTTGACACTCGATCAACAAGTCAGAGTTTGAGTTTCCAGCCACCTCAATGGATCCACTTTGGTAGGCCAGGCCGGGCGCGGAAACCGCCATAACGTCAAACGTGACTTTCTGCTTGATCCGTTCCGGAGAGAACGCAGACAGGCCTGTAATCATAAACCGGCCATTCACGTCGGTCACCCTGGAATACTTACCAGACATCAAGCCGCTCGTGGGGGGAGCCCATTGCGGTCCAACCCACATCCCTGGAATTGGTTGATGGGTTTCGCGGTCGCGAACGACTCCAGAAATCGTCCAGCCGCGTTTCAATTGCAGCGTAAAACCTGCACCGTGAATCACCGGCGTTTCGGACGGGATGATGGGGCCACCGAGCCGCGTGCGGACATCCGGCACATTGCGAGTCATCACCGTCAGCCTGGTGTCTTCAATACTGGGGGCAGTCACCTGCAGATTCACAAGTCGGTCGCGACCTAACCCGGACAATGTGAATCGTCCGTCGGAATCGGTTCGAGTTTCGATCGTCAGGCCCGGAATTGCGGGCGGTTCATTCAGCCAGTTTTCGTAATTCGTCGAATTGAAGAGGCCGAATTTGGATTCGCGATCGAGATGCGCATCAAGATCGCGACGCTGGGGAACCATCAGATTTTGAACCTCAACCCGTGCTCCAGCCAAGGGACGTCCGTCCGCATCGAGGAAGCGTCCGTGAATCGGCGCATGATCCGGCACAAGCTGCAATGCCAGTCCGACTCCCGCAATCGGGTCCCGAATCCGTGACGTTCGGGTCCGGCCCCGGATTGCGATCCAGTCCGGTCCAAAGCCGCTGGCCGTGACGATCAGAATGCCCGGTCGGAGTGTGGGCAGACCGTCGAGATCGGTGATGATCATGTCGGGAGCGTCAAACTGAAAGCGACCTTCGGCATCAGTCTCAGCTCTGAACGCCAGGGATTTGATTTTGAGTTCCGGCGCCAATTCGCTACTGAAGTTTTCTTCCAGCGCCACCACGAACACTCGCGCACGATTGAAGGGCTTGCCGTCGGGACCCGATACGCGCCCGCTGAAATGTCCAGCGAATCTCGGATCGTCGGGGTCCGGAGTGGATTGGGAATTCACGTCGTGCGGCACCGCCGGCGTTGCATTGTCGGGCGGGATGGAGTCTGTTTTTGGAGTTTTTGACGCTCCGGCGGCAGCCTCTGCGGTAGTGATTTCCGCCGCACCCGCCCGAGCCACGAATCGCGTCATTGATGCCGTCGTGCTGCTCGCCACGAACATCAATATGACAGCCCACGTCACTTTTCGACTTGCCGCAGTTTTCGAACTCCGCCGGGAGTCTAGAAGTCCCATAATACGCTGTTCCAGCTCACCTCGCTGACTGACAATCCCAACCGAGACGCTCACGGGGCGGAACTGCACGATCAGTTGGGCAACGTGCAGCAGGGTCTCCGCATAGCTGACGGCGTCGCGACTTGTGAGCACGACATTGTCGCAGACATCCTCGCGCGCCCGCTGTAGTTCACGATTCAATGCGTGAACAGAAACAATCGGCCAGTACAACGCCCCGGCCAGCTCTTGCAACAGGGCAATCCACTGATCTCTTCGCTGAATGTGGGCGACTTCGTGGACGAGAATGTCGCGTAGCTCGCAGTCGCTGAGAACTGCAGCAGGAATGGGAATCTGCTCGTGACTTACGTGGCCGCCATCCGTCACGAACAATGCTTCGGGCAATATCACCGCAGGCCGTCCGAGACCGACAGCCAGCGGCGTCACCGTTCGATTCGATATGAGGAGCAGGGGAGTCTGACGTAGTCCCAGCTGAACCACGATCTCTCGTAGTAATTGCTGGCAGGACGCATTTTGTAGCGTATGTGATGAACGGCGAAGCCGCACCACGTATGTACAACTCATCCCCAGGCGGACCAGCAGCAGTAAGACGCCGGTGCCCCAGACAATCATGAGAGCTGCACCAATTCGACGGAACAAGACGAAAGTCCCGGCAAACTCAAATTGCTGTTGATCGTTCGACTCAGACCTCGCTGGCGATGCTACGGTCTCGTTCTCGAGTGCGTCCCTCCCATTGTCGATGCGCGACTCGGCTGAGTGACTCGTGTCTACGGATATAGGGTTTCGGCTGCTCGTCGCCAGATCACGTGGGGATCGATCGGAATTAGTGCGGAGCGTGTTCGCGCCCTCGGCCAGGAATGGCATCCGATCGATGGAGTGTGAGTCTGACGTCAGATCGGGCTGTGGATCAATCTGAGCCAGCACGGATTCCGTTGCGGTCCGTGACTCGGGCAAAATAGAAATTGAGATCAGCTCCACGCCGGCCGCCTTTGAGAGATACGCCAATGCCGGGAACCCCAGGCAACTGAACAATGCCCCGTGGAGCACCAGCAGCCGGATTGCAGGCTTCCGTCGCAGGACGATGGACAACACCCAGCCCGCGCTCGATAAAAGTGTGACTCCGAACATCGCCACCAGGAAGAGATCGAGGATCTG
Source organism: Planctomycetaceae bacterium (assembly GCA_028291565.1). Taxonomy (GTDB): domain Bacteria; phylum Planctomycetota; class Planctomycetia; order Planctomycetales; family Planctomycetaceae; genus JAKFVC01. The sequence continues at coordinate 6,261 of JAQGHT010001023.1, forward strand.
CACGCCCGATTCGAGCCGCATGAAAGTGGACATCACGATTTCCCCTTCTTGGTTTTGGTGGCCTGGGCCTCATCGAGCAGTTGTCGAATGCGTTTCAACTCATCAGCGTTCAATCCGCGATAGTCCAACAAAGCATTAACCAGTGTTTCCGCTGAACCTCCGCAGATGGTCTCAACGATTTCCTGGACCTTTTGTCCAATGGTCTGCCGCCGTGGTTGAGTGGCCGCGTACAAGTAAGTGCGACCAGCCTCTCGATGCGTGAGCCACCCTTTCAACTCCATGCGTTCGAGCAGCGTGCGAACCGTGTTGCGGGCCACCGTTCGAGTCTGTGCGAGGATTTGCATGACCTCACTCGCTGAAACCTCTCCGCGTTCCCAGACGATTTCCATGATCTCATTCTGAGCGGGAGACAGGTCGGTCCGATTGGATTGCTGGCTGTCCATGAGGTGGCTCCGAAGGTGATGGCGACAACTTGTAGCCATTATTGGCGACACTCTGTAGCCATGTCAATCCCTGTTTGAAATGCGCGGCACGGCGCTTGCCCCCCGGTGTTTTTCAACGTCTCGAAAACTACGGACGACTGATCTGTTAACCGACGCCGAACGCAATGCCGCTCACTGCGTACCATTCACTGGCGTCAGATGATTCTTGGATGATGGCAGGGATTGTGCGATACTTCGTCGATCGTTGATTCGGGATTCGATGGGATGCAGAGAAGGGGGCAGGTCTGTCCTTAACTTTCTGTCGATTTCCTGGCAAGCTTGGCGAATTCTGCGACCGAAGCAGCGGCCACAGCAACGACCGAAGGCACGCCCGCGGTGATTCGTGAAATATGGTTAGCCGCCAGGAATCGGGAAGCTACTGCGCAAGCCGCTCTCTTTCCTAAGGCGTTTTCGGAATGGACAATTTCAAATCAATGGCGCCGACTTCTGCCATTCGAAACGATTCACCGAACAGAAATCGACCGCGTTCAGTGGGATGGGGAACTGTCTGGTCCATGCCATCATCAGGAGAAGTGACTTGCCGCAGTTTTCGTCCCGGCAGCTGAATTGACCATAGGTTTCGATTTCCATCTCGGAAGTAGCCCCTCCGCGGATCGCAATTCGGAAACACCACGCGACCTTCATTCTGTAATGACTCGCCCTGAAACTCGTTGCCCGACGCTGTCAAATCGATCAGCTGATCGCCGAAAATGCAGAATCGACCAGACGGATCGATCGACGCGAGGCTTGCCCCATGGAATTTTGGTGGAATTACGATGGACCGTTCGGTCTCAATTCGACCGTTCGGCCAATGCAGTACAACCAGCAAATCCACCTTCAGTCTTGCCAGTAACCGTTGACCATCGGGGAAGAAATGGAGCAGTTGCATTTGGAAGTTGTCTGGCACACCCCCAGGTTGATAGGCTGCCGCGACGAGCGGTGTGCTGATCTGCACCTTCCTGGTTTTCGCTTGAAACAGAACGATCACATCTCCCAAAACTCCCGCTATCAGGTCTTGCGTTCGATGACCAGCCAAACTGTCGAACATCGTCAAATCCGCCAGTGGTCGCAGGGTCTTGAGATCACGCAGCCATTTGCGCTGGCTATTTAACTCAAGTAATCCACTTCCCGTGACTTGGAGTTGCGGGCTGTCAAAATTGGGGACTTGCCGCAACTCGATCTGTTTCTCGGCGTCATAATGTCGCAAATGATTGGTCCCGTCCGCCATGTAGAAAGTCTTGCCATCCGGAGCCCAGTCCAGCCATTTCGCGGGGAAAGGGTATTCCACCTGATCCGCTGCGTGTTTTCCCTTCAAGGGCGATTTCGGTATTACCACATCATCAGACGGAGTCGGCAAGTTGAGCACACCTGGCCCACGAGGAAGCTCAAAGTCCCAATTCGGTCGCGGTTGTCCCCCTTCGATCCAATAATTGGCCTGTTTGTTGGTAACCAGCAGGCCTGGCCTGGCCGGCGAAGTCACGATTGAGGTGGGGGCTTTGATCATGGGGAACTCGACCTCTTTCGCCGCCTGAACGGCGGTCAATGCCGAGTTCTCACGAGCCAGAAACACGGTCTTGCTGACCGTTTCCAGCGCCATGATGCTGGATTTCGGCGGTGATTCGCTCTGCACTCTCAGGCCGAGTTCACCGAGCGCCGTTTGCCGGAAGACGTCTTCGATGTATGTTCGCACGACCTTGTTGGACAGGTAAAACCGGCAGGCATAGTGGACGTCATTTCCCGGTATTACCGTCGTTCCTTTGTCCGCCAATGCAACGGGTAATTCCGACTCCTCAAGGAATCGAGTTCCATTAATCCGAAAGGAATAAAATCCCTGAAACGGTTCGCCCGCATGTCCCCCGCGGCGTGGGTACGTCACCCACAAACCGTCCGCTGAAAACGTCGCCGGGGCCACGCCGTAATCTCGGCCCGTGACGGGTTGAGTCCTCTTAGGGCTCCTGGTAGGTATCGCGTTCACCAGCTCACCAGTACGCGTGTTTATGAGACAAGGACTTCCGACAGACCCCGATACGAAAATCAACTCGGACAGAGGAACTCCGATGACCTGGTCCGCCACCACGTACCAGGATCGCCGCGTTGCGCCGGTATTCGAATCCAGTATGACTAATCGATCATAATTGAACTCAGGATCGTCCAGCGCCGCCTCGAAAAATGTCCACTGGGACAAGTTCCGGAATATGTGACTCGCGGCACCCCGACCATAAAGCACGGCCAAGCCTTCCGAGCACAAGGTCACACTCTTAATGGAAAGCCGCCCGGGAGTTGTCTTCGGAGGTTCGATCTCCAAATCGATTTCCCAGAGTTCGGTGTTGACTCGGTAGAAACTTCCTCCGAGTTGGGTCAACCACAAATACTTGCCATCCTGCGACCATGTACAAACATAGGGAACGATATACCTGACACCGTCGAAAATCAGCTTGCGAACTTTCCAGCCGCCGACTTCTTCCACTCCAAAGAGCGCACGCCCAGTGCCCTTGACGAACGGTTTGAGGTTCAAAGACGCCTTGATGTCGACCAGCGGAATCCCACGCCCCTGGGGCAGAATCGCTCGTTGAGCCCACTTGCTTTGACCGCCTTCGTTGATTCCCGGGTTCAGTACCGCCGTGACTTCTCCGTCAGGCGATTGTTCGAATCGGGCAAACAGCGCCAGTTTGTATTTTCGCAGTTCGTTCAGAGCGACGTCGAGCGACTTCAGCTTTTCCGCCGCTAGCGGATCGTCCTTCTTCAGGGGCGCCAACTCTTGTGCCGCTTTCTGAGCTTCCTTCTTCTGAGTGGCTCTTTGCGCCTGCGGGTCCTTGGGGTTGGAACAATGACATAGACCCAGCAGTAACATCGACAACACCGGAACAGCCAATTTGCGGTGCCAGGGACGCACTGAAATCCACATTGAACAACCTTTGGGAGCAGAAAACGGAGCGTGATAGACCGAATGCGTGTTGACGATGAGTGTGGATCGGAATCGACACTGCTACGGGCTACACTACTCCCGAACAGGCAGCAATGTCCCGACTGTTATTGACCCATCGATTTCAACTGGTTTGCTTCAGCTGGATGATCAGTGTACGATCTGTGCTACTGGAATTCCAGCTAGGATTCGTCGCCATTACCGTGGAGCTTCTTGATCCACGGGGAAGCTTCGTCGGGCGACTTCCGACGACTCTTTGATTGGCTCACTGGCGGGTTGCACAACTTCGGAGAAGACAGCGGATGCTGCGAATTGGTCGATTGGATATTCAGATCCCCATTACCATCCTGCTTTTTGTTTGTGTCTGGCTCCCTGGTTGCGGCGGAAAGCCACCGGTTCCCGCATCAGCAAAAGTGGCCACGACAGGCGGACCGGCAAGTGAACCGGTCGCCGCCGTTGGCTCCGATCCAACGGGCGTCCACCCCACGGTGGAATTCTCCCAACTGGAAGCCGATCTGCGACGGCAGGGCTTTGCTGCGACGCTGGCAGAACTGGCGCGGCGCCGGCCTGTTCCCGATCAATGGATTGCTGCACTCAATCACGTCCGCAGTTTTCTCGAACGGGATCCCGACCAACTTTGGTTTCAACTCCAGGCCCGAACGCGACTGAAAGGTTGGGAAGAGTTTCAATCTCAATTGCTGAAACAAACTCCCCGAGGAACACTTGTCGCACTTTCTGCCGGGCTGGATTCCGTCCGTCCCGGGGTTCTCATGAGTTGGCAGCCGAACCCCGAACCAGTGAATCTGTTGCAGCTCTCACTGGACAGTCGGCTGCTCTATTGCGGGAGCGGCTGGGATCTGACGGTCCTGGACCTGAGCACTTGGGAAATGCAGCGAAAATTTGAACACGTTGGCCGCGTTGCACAAGTGCTGACGCGAACGCAGGGCGATCTGTGTCTGGAAACGCAGCTGGTCGTTTCGACTCTAGTAAATAGAAATAGGACAGGCACCTCAGCTTTCCATCGCACAGAGGGAATGACATGCAGTTGCTTTGGTTGCCCAATGAGGGTTTGTCAAACCGGTGCCCAGCTCGGTCGAAATGATGTCGGTTGTTGATGGAAAGCTCGCGAAAACGAGTTCGTTCGGCGTAGGTTATGCAGGGATTCAGAAGTCACTCACGCAGCAGCGAGTGTCGCGAGAAAAGTGAGTATGGTTTGCGTGAGGGAACAATGACAGTGCGCTCACTTCGCATTGTCCGGGCGATGCTCGGCTTTGTCAGGAATGTTATTTTTCATCGCGCTGTTTGCCGAGACGGAACCGAAGCAGTTGATTTCGGAATTATCCAGTCTGTGCAACGTTTAGGCAGATGTTGTTCTCAATTCGCCGGCAGCACTGGAGCGACTTAGTTCGCTTTACGAGAAGATCCGCGGTTTTCCATTCACTCCATGACCGGAGCCTATGGTTCCAGAACATTCACCCCGACCATGGCATTTAACTAATTCAGTGACTTCCAATAGTTGGCTCGGCCGTTGATGAGGAGTCGAAGTGTGTCGCGGTAGGCTCGTTCGGTATCCAGGACTTCAAAAAGGGGGGCTACCACCAGCCCCATTGGCGGCGGCGACCGTCAAAGAACCTGTAACTCGGGGTCAGGCACCGCAGATTTCAGATTTGGCGAAACATCAATCAGTTTATCAATGAGCCGTTCTCCGCCAATTCTGAAATCTGCGGAGCCAGACCCCTTGCCCCGTTCATGCCACAGACGGCCTGACCGACCGAAAAAACTGGTCCGGCGTCAGAGACGACTGCGACGACGCTCGAAAATTCGTGACCAGGAATCGAGACTGTGGCATGTCCCTGAATCAAGCCTGGAATCGGTCGAGAATCATAGCAGTGCCAAGTTTTCTGTAGCATACGCGGCTCGCGTGTGTGTCTGTAGTGCCCGCGGCCCGCGTGCCAGTCTGGTTGGATTGGATTAAAAAAATGCAATCCAAATACACACACGCGAGCCGCGTATGCTACGGTTCGCGTGGAAGAAGAAGTTTTAGCCACAGATGAAACACGGACGAAACACAGATTTTCATACAAGACCTCGGTGAAGTAGGATGGACATTCCTGTCCGTCACACGCTCCGTCCCGTTAATTCACTTCCGATGCAGAATGATCGAACCGCCCTAGACTACAGCATGGCTGACGGCGCCATCCAGTTCAAATCAAACCTCAAGTCCACCTCGGTTTCTAAGTTTTTGAAAAGTCTGTGTTTCATCTGTGTCAATCTCTGGCTCATTCCACATTTGGTCAGTTCTTGAAAAGGGTTAACGGCATAGGGTGTCGCTGACGAAATGGGGGATGGACCTCTGGTCCGTCGAGCGCGACTTGGCCCGGCAAAGTCGCACTGGACGGACCAGAGGTCCATCCTACGACCGAGTATGACCTGAGGTTGGTCATGCCGGTTGAACCTGACGACGCAAGCACTGGCGAAGTCTGTGACACCCAATTCACTGCTTGTCCGTCGATCGAAGGCATCTGCAAAATTGCGCCATTCGGTGTGTCACACCAGCGATTTTTTTTTCGGACACAGAAAGGTTCTCTTCCCACTCACCGGCGCTGACGACTCAAGCACTGGCCAAGCCAGTGGCACCCATTTCACTGTTTGTCCGTCGATCGAAAGCATCTGCATAATTGCGCCATTCCGTGTGTCACACCGGCAGAAATTTTTTTCGGACTCAAAAGGGTTCTCTCGCCGCTCACTGGAGCGGTATCCGCGCTGATGAACTCACTCTACGCCAATAGAATTCGTCGTGCCAAGACGCGGGAATCGGTGGTAGGCGCCCCTTGGCGAGGTGCAGAAACGTGCCGGATTGATTCGCACCGGCATCGATTCGAGGTTGCTTTCCAATGAAAGTTGTGGCTGGCCCATTTGGTCCCCTCGTGATTCTTGCATTACAAGTGCGATCAATGAATCTCACAAGGCCCAACGGGCCGCAACCGGAGATATCCTAAGCCGAGTTAGAGGTTGATGTCGGATTGCGCCCCGGTTGGGGCTGCAAATAGGGTAATGGTCCTTAAGGATCCGCGCAATAATTACTGTCGGGATCATTGGTTCCTGTCATTTGTCATTGGTCACTTGTCATTTGTGGCGAACGGGCATTTCACAAATGACAAGTGACCAATGACCACTTCCTGTGTCGATCGTCGATATCTTGCGACAGTTATTAATTCTCCAGTCCTGAAGTCTTGTTTCGAATCACT
>JAQGHT010001044.1 GCA_028291565.1 Planctomycetaceae bacterium
TCGCAGCGTTTTGAACAACATGATGTTGTATCAAGAAGGCTGGGGCGTCCATACGATGAAGCATTCGCTGACTTATTCCGGTGGGCAAAGCCGGGGGCATGTGCGATCTTACGCTCCCGCTCGGTCCTGTGGTTTTTACGGATTCAGTCCCTACGCTTTACCGAATGTCATCGACGTCGCAGAAGGAATTCCCTTCATCGAATTGACGAATTGGGATCACGAAAAGCTGTACGCTCTTAAGGGCGAAATCGTGCGTCGCGGGGTCGAAGCCGTGACAGGCCTGGTGATGCCCACGTTTCCGAAACGGCGGTTCCAGCACGGAGCGGGAAATGAACCCGCGTTGTCAGCAAAATTTCCGAACGACCAGGCGATGTACCGCAAAGTCTTTGCGGGCTTGTTTGAATAATCAGGTGGGATTCGCCAGCTGATTCAACTTGAACGCCATTCGAGTCAGAAAACAAACGGACCGGTCAGACCGATCCGTTTTTCAGCACTCGCATGCTTTGGTGCAGGTTTCAGATTATCCTCGGGAGAATTCGATGTCCGACAAACCCCAGCCTGCAGTTGTCGCGGGATCGAAAAAGCCCGATCTGGCTCACGCCGACATCGGTTTGGTCGCGGCATTGGCGATTGAAACGTCCACTTTTCTCGAACGCTGTGAGAAGGTCAAGAAATATACCGCCAGCGGGCTGACTTTTCGGGGCGGAAGGTACGACAAGATTAAGATTGCTTGCGTTGATGGCGGAATGGGGTTCGCGAAAGCGCGAGCCGCGACACACGCCATGATCCAGACTCACACGCCGCGCTGGATCTTATCTGTCGGCTTTTCCGGTGCATTGGCACCTGACATCAAGTGTGGCGACATTGTCATGGCCAATGCCATCGCCGACACGCACGGACAAGAGTTGTTCGTGGATCTCAAGATGGCCGCCAATCCCAAATCGGGGCTGCATGTGGGCAAGATCTTGACGGTGGACCACATTGTCCGCACGGTGACCGAGAAGCAGGAATTGGGAGCTCGATATGGTGCCATCGCGGTTGATTTAGAGAGTCTGGCAGTGGCCCAGGTTTGCCGCGATGAAAAGGTCCGCTTCATGGCCATCCGAGTGATCAGCGATGATCTAGCGGCCGATCTTCCCCCTGAAATACTGTCTGTGGTCGGAGCCACCGGAGCCGTCCGGATCGGGGCCGCGCTCAGCGCCGTCTGGAAGCGGCCTGGAAGTGTCACCGACATGTGGAAACTGCGGGAGAAAGCTTTGCAAGCCGCCAAGCGGCTGGCGACTTTCCTTGACGGAGTCGTACTGCAACTGGACGCTGCGGATTGAAATCACGCTGTTCCGATGACTGGCAATCTGCGCTTCCACCGCATACCCTCAGGCTTCAAGAGTTGCTGAGAAATTGTCAGGCCAATCGCTTCACATGGGGATGAACTGCACGCAATGACTGCCTTGAATGCCGATCAGATTCGAAATGCGATCCCGCATCGCGAGCCATTTCTGTGGATCGATGAAGTTGTCGAAGTGACTGAAACTCGAATTGTGGCGCGCAAGTTTTTGTCGCCCGACTTGGATGTATTTCGCGGTCATTACCCCAATTTCCCTGTATTGCCAGGCGTCCTGCAGTGCGAAGCCTGTTTTCAGGCTGGAGCGATTCTGATCTCTCGCCTGCACGCAGTTGGAGAGGGACAAGTCCCGGTGGTCACGCGCGTCAACAATGTCAAATTCAGGCATATGCTACGGCCGGGTGACACAATGGAACTGGAAGTGGAATTGACCGAGCGGCTGCAGAATACCTATTTCCTGACGGGAAAAGTCAGCTCGAACGGAACAGTCGCAGCAAGACTGGAATTCGCGTGCACGGCGGCCACCCCAGAGTAGCCAATCTCGTGGTAGCCGATCTCATCAGAGATTGGTGCGGTTGACTAATTTATGTCGTATTTGGGAGGGCGAGGTTCACAGAGGGTGGGGGGATGCATGTTCGAAGGGCTGATTCGTGGTGTTTTTGATGCGTTTAGTAAAAGGCCACCATCGACCCTGTGTCGATGGAACCATGATTGGTCAGCTAAGCAAAAATGAACAACAGATTGTGCTCAGCATGTGGTCTTGTTTGCACCTGCCGCCGCCTGGCGAGCCTGTTTGTGACATCCACCTCGACCGGCGGCGGCAGGGGACAAACAAGACATGAGTGCTGAGGAGTGTCTGATCAGAGTCCACTTTAGCTGACCAGTCACCGCTCCACCGACGCGGGGTCGGTGGTGGCGGACCTTGATCGAACATCCTTGTCACGCGCAACAAATTGGTTGCCTCACATGAACATTCATATTTTCTCGAAACCGTGGGATTCACGATAATGTGAATCACCCCACGCTTTGGGGTGCCTCGCCCTCCCGATCGACGAATCCGACAATAATTGATTCTCGGGTCCTAATTGAAATTTGTAGGGTCAGAACGAACATTGATTCATAGAAAAGGGCGTGAGCATGCTCCGACGAATGAAGATTTCCTGCTGGGTAATGTTTACTGGTGTGCTGCTGGCCGCGATTCCAGTCATTGCCGAGGAACCCGCGAAAGCGCAGCCGACCGGGAAGAGAGCCCCAGAGCCGCAGTCCGCTCCGCAAACTCAACCCGTGGGGCTGTCCCCACTAGAATCCAAATACCTGGCCAATCTGCGATTGGTTACCGAAGGCTTGCCGCGCGCCGGAGAAGGCTATTTCTCACCTGATGGCAAGTCGATCATCTACCAGGCGTTTCCGATCGGCTACCCCTTCTATCAGATTTATCTGCAAAAGCTGGACGAAAAGACGCCCCGGCTGATCAGCACGGGACGTGGCCGAACGACCTGCAGCTACTTCTCACCGGACGGAAAAACTCTGCTGTTCGCCTCCAGCCACTCCGATCCTGAAATCGCTGAGACAGAGAAAAAAGCCCGCGCGGAAGCGGCCCAGGGGGGACGCCGGCGGTATCAATGGGATTTTGATCCGCACATGGATCTGTACACCGTCAATTTGGACGGCACGGGCATGAAGCGGTTAACAGATACTCCAGGCTACGACGCCGAGGGCAGCTATTCCTCGGATGGCAAACAGATCGTCTTCACTTCTTCTCGCGATGGCGACCCCGATTTGTACATCATGAATGCGGATGGCACCGGAGTCCGCCAGCTGACGAATTCCAAAGGCTATGATGGCGGCCCCTTCTTTTCACCAGACCAGAAGTGGGTCATTTTTCGTAGCGATCGCGACAAGGAACATATGCTGCAACTGTTCGCGATTTCGGTCGATGGCAAGACCGAAGTCCAGCTGACCAAGAATCTGGACCAAGTCAACTGGTGTCCCTATTTCCATCCCACGGGAAAGTATCTGATCTGGGCGGGAGCGGATTATTCCAAAGGTCCAGCGACCGCGAAATTCCATTTGTTCACGATGGAACTGAGTTATCCGGATGGCATGTTGAAGGGTGGCGAGGTGACTCAGATTACCGACAGTGACGTCACGGATATTCTGCCGGTTTTCAGTCCAGACGGCAAGAAATTGATGTGGACCTCAACACGTTCCGCAGATAAAAGCAGTCAATTGTGGATCGCGGATTGGTTGCGCGAAGTGAAGCCCTAATTCCAGCTTTAGTGTGGCACGACACTCCGTGTTGTGAAAGATGAGTCACGAGCGCAGCGACTGGCGAGGAGTTCTGTGCATCATTTCATCGGTCCTTCAGTTTCGCGCAGGCTCGCGGTATTTGCGGCATGGTTAGTTCCATTGTGCGCCATTCAAAAGACGTGTCGCCCGTCGTGCGCTTTTTGAAGTTACGCTATTTTGAGGCGAGACAGACAGGCGTACCCTCCAAGAATCCCACCCCCGCTGACCCCGCGTCAGTGGAACGCTGATTGGCCAGCATTTTTCAGGGGATCTGATAGCCTGCCAGTCACCGTTCCACCGACACGGGGTCGGTGGTGACGTAGTGCCGCAGAAATCTCGCAACTTCAAAAGCTGCGCTTCTGGCTCGCTCGGTGCGACACGGAGTGTGGCACCACATTAAAGCTGGACGATCTCCCAGAATGCCGAGGCGAGGGAAAATGTAATCATCCACCAAGGCAAGCCCGGATGCGGGGTTGCGTAGTGACTATTTGATCTCTACGACTTCCGGTTGCAGCGTAATCCGAATGTTCTTGAAGGCTGGCGTTTTAGACTGCGGATCGACGTCTCGCGGAATGAGGACGTTGGCTTCCGGGCAGTACATCGCTGCATTACCAGATCGGATGTTGTACGGGCGAACTCGCTGATAGCGCATTTCGCCGACCGCGCTGCTGATGCGAACGACCTGATCCGGCTTCAGTCCCAGGCGTTCGATATCGGCCGCGTTCATCAGGACGATATCACGGCGATCCTGGCCACGGTAAATATCCTCCTCTTCATAAACTACCGTATTGAACTGTCCCTCCGAACGAATCGTCATCAACCGGAAATCGTTGCTGCCGGGCGGTGTCGATTGTGGCAAAGCGATCGGGTGAAAATGGGCCTTTCCGGAGGGCGTTGGAAAAGTTCCGCTGGCGAGCTGACGCTCGGCAATATGAAATTCCCGCTTTGACTTCCCGATCTCCGCCACCGGTTCATATCCAGGAATCAATTCACTCATCAACTGCCGAATCGCCTGGTGGCTTTCCAGCTTCTTCCAGTCGATTTTCGGCTGTTGAGTCAGAACCAGTTGCCCGAGTCGCGTCAGGACTGACACTTCGCTCCGCGGTCCGGGGTAACGGGCGGGACCGCCATCACTCAGCCGGACGAAGCTGAACATCGACTCTTGCGTCGTGGATTCTGGTTCTTCATCGCGTGGCAGCACTGGCAACACCAGTGTTTCACGTCCCCGCCCCCAGGCATGTCCCGTATTCAGTGTCGTAGTCATATAGGCAACAAAGCCGATCTTGGCGATGGCCTGCTGGGCATACTGCGCGGCGGGATTGCTGCCATACAAATTGCCCCCCAGACACATGGCGACATCCATTTCATTCCGGTCCGCCGCGTCCATGCAGGCCATCGTATCGAGGCCAGGCGACTTGGGAACATCGATCTCCAGACGCTGCTCGAATCGTTCCAGAATGGCTTTCTTGAGCACCGGAGTGACTCCGACGGAGCCAATTCCCTGGACATTACTATGTCCGCGAATCGGCATCAGACCCGCATTGGGGCGGCCGACCATTCCACGCAGCAATGCGATGTTCGCGATCATTTTGACATTGTCAGTCCCGTGCAGATGATGCGTAATACCCATCGTCCAGCCAAAAACAACATGCTTTGCTTTGAGATATAAATCAGCGATTTCGGCAATTTCGGCACGGGAAACGCCCGAATCGCGCTCGATCTGCTCCCAGTTCGCGGCATCAACCTGGCGCCGGAACTCGTCAAATCCCTCGGTGGATTGCGCGATGAATCCCAAGTCCTGGCCGTTTTTCTCGAGGATCTCTTTCGCCATGCCGGTCAGCAGGGCAATATCTCCGCCAATGTGAGGTTGGAGATAATGACTGGCGATTTTCGTCCCGAACATCAGACTGCGAACATCGCTTGGAACCCGGAAGTTCACCAATCCCAGTTCCTTGACCGGATTGATCACGACGATCTGGCCGCCATTTCGGCGAATTTGCATCAGACTGCGCATCAGACGTGGGTGATTCGAAGCAGGATTTCCACCAATCAGAAAATAGAGATCCGTATGATCCAGATCTTCCAGCCGAATGGTTCCCGTCCCGGTTCCGACACTGGCGGCTAAGCCAACGCCGCTGGCCTGATGGCAGTAGTACGAGCAGTTGTTCACATAGTTCGTACCAAACACCCGCGCGAACAACTGCAGCAGGAAGCCGGCTTCATTGGAGGAGCGGCCGCTGGCGTAGAAAAAACTCTTCTGCGGACCAGCCAGTTTCAGGCGTTCGGCAAGTTTCTCCAGCGCCTCTTCCCAGGAGATCACTCGGTAATGGGAATCCTGTGGCCCGGCATAAAGCGGGCTGACCAGACGCCCGCTGGTTTCCAGCTGACGCGGCGACATGGCCTTCAATTCGTTGAAGCCGTACCGCTGAAAAAATTCTGGCGTGATCCCCGATTGCATGTCGGAGACCATGGCCTGAAAGGACTTCTTGCAAACTTCGGGGAAATGTCCCCCTTCGTTAACCATACCGCCAGCCTGGCCACCCATGCCCAACGCACAGGTCTTGCAGGTATTCTTGCTGCGCATTGCCGACCAGAGGCGCCACCAGCCGACGCGATTTGCCATGCGGAAGGTATAGAGAATCGCTTTCCAACCGCCGCCACTCTTCATTTGCCGCATTTGCTGTCATCCCGGGTGAAATTCAAATGGCACGACCGTGTCATTTGAGGACCCTTGATTTTACCTGGGATTCCGAAAAAGCGAAACACTGTCGCCAGTCCGCGAATCCGCGCCGGGCATTCAGAATCACGGTGCGCTACGAATTCCACAGCATGGAATCATGGCATTTTGAACAGAACTCTTGACAGTTTGTCGTGTGTGTGGGCATACTGACCGACTGAAGTGGATTTCAGGTCGTAATGGAAACTCACAATCCGTTCGGATTCATCGCACCTGATTCATTTGGAGACATCTCATGCAGCTTCGCTCACAGTCTGTCTGGCGTCGTTGGAATGTGTTAATGGTGGCGATTTCTCTGGGGCTCTCGATCCCCTTTGCGATCAATTCCACTCGCGGGGAAGAAGACACGGCCTCGGCCAAAAAGTCACCACCCAAAAATGTCGCCGGCAAACCGGCCGCTGACGTGGAAGTGACCGCCGAAGAGGCGGCTATCGAAGAGCAGCCAGTCATTCGGAAGCCGGCGCCTGCAAAGACTGTGGTACGGCGTTTTCTCGGTCTTCCAATCGCTGTCTCAAATACCACTGAAGAAGCGGGCGCAGAAGCGACTGAAAAGACTTCCAAGACCAAGTTGACAACGGAAACTCCGACTCACGAACAGATCGCGACAATCTCCATCAATCAAGGGGACAGCCCACGCTGCTCACTGCAAACGTTTTGTCTCACCCCGGACGGAAAAATTCTCGCGGCAGTGACGACACTCCAGCAGCGGGCCAAGCCAATCGATTCAGCGACGAGCGAAACCAAGTCCGCCGTCGCGAAACCACTCGGTGAATTGCGATTGTTTGATGCCGAAGGAAAACCACTCGAAACCTGGCCTCTGACGATCAGTCCTTCTGCGGTCAACGTCGGCGCAGATGGCTCAATTTTCGTCGCGGGAAGCGGAAAAGTGTTGAAAGTCGACGCGAAGGGCAACGTTCTGCTGACGGTTGATTCGCCAAATTCCAAGGACTTGGTCGAGAATCGTGACGCGATCGTCAAGGAACTTTCCAGTCAGATGTCAGGAATGGGCCGCTCAAAAGAGGTCTACATCCGGAATATTGAACTTTCGAAGAAGCGCATCGCAGATCTGGAAGAGAAAGAAGCTGAAGCGAAAAAAGAGGAGAAAGAACTCACTCGTTCCGACAAGATTCGTCTAACCTCGGCCCGCAAGAGCCTGGAGTCCCTGGAAGCGACTCTGGCCTCGTTGAAAGAGCCATCCGCCGAGGAAAAGGAAGCGCAGATCAATGCGATACTCAATTCCAAGAAGCGGATCTCCGCAGTTGCCGTGACGGATCAGGATGTCTTCGTGGCCTGCTCCAGCCCGATTGGCTGGGGATACGACGTCTGGGTCATGGATCATAACCTGGCGAATGGCAAGAAGATTGTGGAAAAACTGCGTGGCTGTTGCGGGCAAATGGATATCCAGGCCCGGGGCGAAAACCTGGTCGTTGCGGAAAACTCCATGCATCGAGTGTGTTGCTATGACCGTACCGGTAAACTAGTCAAGACGTTCGGCGATCGCGAAAGCGTCTCCAAGCTCGGTTTCGAAGGTTGCTGTAACCCCATGAATTGCCGTATCGGTACAGGTGGTGAGATTTATACCTCTGAATCGAGTATCGGACGGATTCGAAAATTTAGTGAGTCTGGAGAATATCTGGGATTGGTCGGTCAGGCCAAACTCATTTCAGGGTGCAAGCACGTCGCAGTCGGAGTCAGTTCCGATGAAAAGAAGGTCTATCTGCTGGACGTGACGAATGGCGTCATTCTCGTCATGGCGAAGAAGGCCAACCTCAAGACGGCGTCCAAATAGCGCGTTTTGACTGTAAAAGAACGCGTCGGGAGTGTGAGGCTCCCGAATGCGTTCGGCGGATTCGCTTTCGTTTCAAACTTCGGAGCATCACAATGGAACGCAGAGAAGTCCTATACACATTGGGTGCCTGGGCCATGACACCGGTCGCCTGGGCCGCCGCGGATCAACCCGCAGGTTCAAAGTCCGAGTTCGTCATGGTCGTCATGGATCCGTTGAGTGACCGGCTGGCCTGCGATTGCGTCAAGGGTTATGCCCAACGCAAATACGACAAGCTGGGCGCGCTGTTGCAGGCGACACTGGAACGTCCGGTGAAAGTCGTGTACGGCGATACCATCGCTTCCGTGCTGCGGGAAAAATCAGACGGTCGAGCCGACTTGATCATCGGCAAATACTCGGTCGTCAAATTTGATGCCGCCCACAACAAGCTGGAAGTCACGCCCGTGGCGATGTTGACCGGAACTGACGGCACGACGACCCAAACCGGTTTAGTTATCGTTCCGTCCAAAGATCCAGCACAAAGTGCAAAAGATCTGAAAGGCTATCAGATCATTTTGGGGCCCGAGGAATGTGACGAGAAATATGCTGCGCCAATGGCGTATCTCAAAGAGCAGGGCGTTAGTTTTCCCGACAAGCCGCTGATCAAGCCGAGTTGCACCAAGGCTGCCGCAGCGATCCTGGACGGCAAACCGACCAATGTCGCCGCAGTGATTTCCAGCTATGCTCAACCATTGCTGGAAGGCTGCGGAACCATTGAAAAAGGAGCAGTACGGGTCGTGGGGCGAACTCATCCCGTGCCATTCATTGGCGCATTTGCCACCTCGAGTCTCAAAGGGGACGACCTGGAGATCGTCCGCGAAACCCTTAAGACAATTGCAGAAGATCCCGAAATGCTCAAGGCGTTGGAATCGAAAAAAGGGTTCGTCCCAGTCGAAGCTCCGCAAGAGCTCGTAAAAAAAAAGGTGTAGCTGACATTCCTCAGTCGGACTGGACGGGTTGGAGGGGCGCCGGGCGTGACGGACATGTCGCGTGGTTGCCTGAGCGTTTGTCTACAGAGCCCAAAGTCGTCTGGAAATCAGCGGTTGCCAGTGACGGACTGGCTGGAATCGCTGCGACAGCCGATTTCGTATTTCTTGCCGGCCGCGATCTGGAAGATAAGTCCGACGTCTTCCAGTGTCTTTCGGCCGAAGACGGCAGCGAAGTCTGGTCGGTCAGGCAAGAAGCTGCCGGCCACCTCGACTACGGGAACTCGCCCCGCGCGACTCCATTGGTTAATGGTGAAAAGATCTATTTCCAAGGCGCATTCGGCGATCTCCTGTGCGTTGCTTTGGAGACTGGTGAAACGATCTGGAAGCGGAATCTCTATGCCGACTTCCAGGCCGAAACCCCAACATGGGGTGCCTGCTCTTCGCCGTTTATCACCGGTGACAAGTTGATCGTGAACCCCGGTGCGGCCAAAGCATCGCTGGTCGCCTTAAATCCAGCCAGCGGGAAGGTGGTCTGGCAAACTCCTGGTCGCCCATCCGGCTATGGTTCACTGATCCAGGCCCGCCTCGGTGGAGTGGATCAAATCGTCGGCCACGACAACGAAAGCCTTGGGGGCTGGGACGTGAAAACGGGGCAACGCCTGTGGGAAGTCCGGCCGAGCCGAACGGGTGACTTCAATGTCCCGACTCCGATCGCCGTTGGAGAGCGCTTGTTCGTCGTAACGGAAAATAATGGCTCGCGGCTGTTTGAGTTCGAAAAGTCAGGCCGAGCGAAGCCGCAGCCGGTCGCCACGAATACCGAGCTATCACCTGACACCAGCACACCTGTCGTGGTCAATAATCTGGTGATCGGTTGTTGGCTCAATCTGTTCGCTTTAGATTTGAATCAAAACCTGAAAAGCCAGGTGAATCTGAAAGGAGACGCCTTCCGGGGGCATGTCAGCCTGATTGCCTCCGACAACAAGGTGTTAGTGATTGGGAATCGCGGCGAATTGGCTCTGCTTTCGGTGGCCCAGAATCGCGTCACGTTGCTGTCGCAAGTCAGACTTTTTCCGGGCCCTGTCGAGATCTATTCGCATCCGGCAATGGTGGGCAGTCGCCTGTATGTACGTGGAACGCATTCTGTGCAATGCATCGATTTGAGCTAGAGCGGCTTAACCTTGGATTTACCTGTGCCACTGCTTTGGGGTTGTACTCAATCCTCAAGCAGTGCTGTTTCGAGCGTGCCTTTGCACTGCTTCCGCCGAGTACAGCGGCAAGCAGTGGCACGAGACCCTGATCTCAATGCGGAAGTCGCGAGGTTAATCCGCTATAAATTGTCGAAATCAGGACCCTAATTCTGCGGCATCGCAAACCGCCTCGGAGTCTGCTCTACGGACTCAATTGTTCAAACAGTGGCCGAGCTCGTTCTGCCTGGGTTCGAATGATTCGCGGGACGTCATCGCGTAGGATGTATCCCTCGCGGGCGAGTTCCCCGCACTTGGCTTCCAGTTTGTCGATATAGCCCTTGTAGGTTCCGTACCGTTCTTCCAATGACAGGCGTGGATCACCAGCAATCTCGCGTTCCTTTTTTGTGACCGCGAACGGGATATAGGCGCCGCCCAGCGAGACGAGTTCATTTTCTGCGCCGACGTCAGCTCGGCGCAGATTCCAGCCGGTATGTGTGCCCAGAGGAATCGCGACGTCTGGTGGCAGCAACGTGCTCGACGTCTCATTGCCGTCAGTTCCTGGGCGTGGCACCAGGACCTGGTACTGGCCCTTCTGAACCGGGGGTTGCACATCCGGGATCCGGTCCGAATACCAGCGGGGTCCGAAGTCCAAAAATGGAGGCTGCTGAACCACTTTGGGGAACTCAACGCCCGGAATCGTCACGAATGCCTTCTGCGCCGCATCCAATCGAACTAAGGAACCATCGGCGATTTTGGGATACAAGCTGGGCGGCGGCAATTTCTTGTCTTGAACCCAATCATTCATTGACAACAACAACGCCCTGAGCAAGGGCTTGTAGTCACCCGGGTTTGAGAAATACTTACCAACTCCCTTGGCCGGTGGCCAACCGGCTGGACCATGTTGCGTTCCTCCAAACGCGTAAACGCGTACTGTGTCTGGCAGTTCCGCGTCATGTTCGCCCGTCGGATCGGTATGCACGAGAGACCCACTTCGCGTGTAGTATTCGCCCGCCGATTGGGTATGCATCACCTTGGGAACCGTTTTGGTTTCCGTGGCGCGCTTCAAGATGCCGTCAGTTCGCCCCGAAAGCGAATCGGTTTGCGTCCCGTATGTAAACGGGAAGCGATCGCCCGGATAATCGTGATGGTCGTGCTGATTCACATGCCGCGTTGGTTGCGCGAAGCGATGGTTGAACGAACCGAGTCCCCCGCCAGCGACATGCGGCATCAAGCCCTCGAATACAATCCGGCCTTGCTCGTCCGCGTTGAATCCTGACTGCAGGAACTCACGCAGGAACCGTCCACTTTGCGAGACGCCAAATCCCAGGGCCCTTTTGAAATGCTGCGGTGAATGTTCGCCGAACGGATGCTTGTCACCCCCGCCATGTTTCAGCGCGGCAATCAAATCGCGAACTTCCGCGAAACAAACTCCGTGGACGAGCGGATCTTGAGCTTCATAGATCAGCTCATAGATCAGCCCCGGTTGCAGACCGTCGGGAAACTCCAGCTCCACTTTCGGCAACTGAGTCGGTGAATCCGACGGTAAATCTGTGACATGAATCTGGAATTTGTCACGGGCCAGGGGGACCCGTGGATCGTCGGGGCGCTCACGAACGGTCAGCGTGGCCGCCTTCAGCCCCGCTTCAGTTGGCCGATAGCTGCCATGTGCATCCCAATTGACAACCATGCGCTTCGTCAGCGAATTCGCGATGATCTCACAGCGAACTGGTCCAGTGAGCGGCTTGCCGTGGTCTTTAGCAACGGGCGGACTCATACGGAGTTTGTCAGAATTTGGCAGCAGTTCGCCATCCCAGCCGCTCCAGACCACGGTAAATCCATGCTGCATCAGAAAGCCATCGCCGGGATCCCCGTTATTGAAAAAACTGAGGGCCGTCTTGTTGCCACGATTGTTGACATCATACAGCACCGTGCCGTTTGATTTCGTGAGATCCGCAGGCGCCAGGATCAACAGATCTCCCCAGAATTCCACACGTCCACGGGCATTCAGCGGAGCATATCGCAAATCGACGATCAGCGCGTTCGGTGCCGCGTTGGGATCCAGTTCAAAATGGACTTTGCCCGCAATTCGTTCGTAGGCCCCTGTCGCTCCAAACTGGCGACCTTCGGCATAGGGTTGACGTGACGTGATTTCCCATCTCACCAGTTCGGCGGACGTCCGGGAACTTGTCAACATGACGAGGGCGAATACGGCGATCAGATTGACGACGCGATGGTGCAAACTCATGAGTAGGGACCTTGCGAGGAGGGCGCGTTTTGGGGGCACTGCAGGCGAAACCGAGACGCCCGCTTTTTGAAGACGCGCATTTGACGTTGGATCGGGAGGTGAATCATGTGAGTTCAGCAAATCAGAGATCTGCCAGGACGACAAATGCGGCGAATTGGGGTTCTGTGATGGGAACCGTTGCATCAGGCATGCCGATTGGTGGAGGTGGTTTGGTCGGCTTCATGGGAATTCGAACCATTTGACCATGGTAGGTGCCGGTCGCGACTGGCGGGCCAAAAAAGTCTTTGACACTCACGACTCGAAACGGCTGTCCGGGCCGCAGAACTGCAGACAAGTCGACGTCGACTTCTGGCAATGATTGCGGGTTCAGAATTGCCACATGGGCGCGACCTTGTTCGTAAGAGTTTGGACGAATGATGACGCGTAGTTGAGCGGGTGCTCCCTTGGTAAACGTGCTCTGGGCATCCAGTCCCGTCTGTTTCTGCCACTCAATATAAGTCAGGCCACGCGATTTTCCTGCTTCGACAATGGAACACTCGCCCCAGCGTCCATCGGTCATGAAATAAGCGTTATCGGCCCAGCGATGTCCCTCGAGTAACAATCGACCTGCTCCTTCCAGACTCACGACAGTCGAGGAGGCAATGACCGTATTGTTCGTAATGATCGCTTTTCGGAAATCGCGCACCACCAGTCCATTGTCGCAGTAGTTTCCAGTACAGACGACATCTTCATTCGTCGTCCCCCACGGATATCCCAATCGAATCGCGCCTCCTACGACCACATTGTCGCGCACGGTGATTCGTTCTGCAGGAGACTCCCCGCCCAGCATGATGCCGGGCGCGCGTTCTTTCTTGCGAGTCAGGCACCCATTTTCGAACGCAATGTTTCCAATAATATCGAAGCCTCTTAATCGGGCCTTTGACGACCCATAGATTTGCATTCCGTAACCGAACTGGTGGAAGACGACATTGTCCACAATTCTTTTGGTACCGCGCTCGTTCTGGGTATAGATTCCGTGACCATGTCCGCGATCGGGGCCGTTCCAGCCATTGTTATAGATCAGGCACCCGACAATCTCTCCTCCTTCGCCATCACTCCAGAATCCAACTCCAGTACCCAGGTCGTGCAAAATCAGATTGACCAGCGAAATACGATCCGCGCGAACATGGAGGCAGCCGCGGTGAATATCTTCCGGCCACGATCCTGCGATTTGAGTTTGACGCAAGGGATGACTGCAGGTGACTTCGAAATTGCGATAGACGACATCCGCGCCTTGAATTGCGAACAAGCTATTGTCACGTGCGTCTCGCGGTGCGGTGTCGATCGTGACCCGCTCACCAGGCATCGCGCGGACGACTACCGGCAACTCCGGTTTTCCCTTCAGGGTGGCAACAAATCCGCCGCGATACGTCCCGGCGTGGAGCAAGACAGTGTCGCCCGGTTTCACCTTGTCGATCGCCGCCAGAGCCGTTGCCAAATCCCAGGGGGCGGCGACGGTCCCCTGGCCTTGCGGAGTTCCCAGCGGTGTGACATGAAAATCGGTCGCGGTGGTGACTTGAGCGGTGACGAAAACAGACACCCATCCCAAAAGAAATCCGATCAGACGGGCTCGCATGATGTTTTCCTGTGGTTGGGGGTTCTACGCTGATTTGCGCCGGTATTTCATACCAGATTCGAACCAGTATTTCAGACACTTTTTGCCGATAACCCCGCCACGTCGCTATTCGGCATTGGTGTCGACACAAATCGTCGATGAATGATTATAGTGTTTGCGACCACGAATGAGTCTTTTTCAATACTCATTCCACGATCAAACGTCTCGTTCTTAATTCGTTCCAGCGACCGACCAAATCGGTCGTCATTGAGTTCCGCGTCCATCAGACCGAAGAAGTCCGTGACTGCGGTCTCAGATGCCCAGTTACCCACGTCATACATCGCCTGAGGGTTCAACAGGTGATTCATCACCAATGCATCCACCAGTGTCCCCAACGGCGCGTCGCCCTCACAGTATGCTATCAAATCGACAATGCCCGCAAGTCCGCATTGCGTCAGCATGGCACCCACCAACGGTAATGCTCCCACCGCTTGCGCGTCGACTCCCGTTTTAGCACCCATGCTCTGGCTTCTTGGAAATAGAAGAATTTTCTTCGGATTGCCAAGAATGCCCAAACTCCGCTCTTCATATTGCCACCTCAAAATCGGGGTGCGGGACGTGACGAACGCGGCCGTTTCTCCAGCTTTTCTGGCGACCATTGTGCGTGACGCTTTTATCGCGAATTGGTAGAATCCCGTGTGTCGTGCAGGTTCACTCTGAACAGTCACGAGAGTTGGAAATTCTCGCAAGGGTCACATCGTCCGATTGTTCACGCTTCCCGATATAGCCCCAAAGGTCCGTGAACGCAGGCGGACCCGATTTAAACTGAGAAAACGCGGGTCTCCGCGGAAAGGCTGTGTAATGGCTCGAAAGTTGTGGGTTTTGTTTCTTGTCGGGGGGCTTTTTTCGTTCGGAATCGCGGCGGAGGAGACTCCCAAGCCAGTACCAACCGATCCAGTCGCAGCTGAACTCAGTAAGGCCAAGGACGAATACTTCTTCGCGGTCGAAAAGGCGAAAGAGCGGCTGCTTGCCGCATTCGCCGTCGAGCAAAAAAAACTCACGGAAAGCAAGAAACTGAAAGTGGACCAACAGATCACATTGATCGAGCAACTGGCCGAAGAGAAGAAGGCGTTCGAGTCAGATCCATCCCAATTGCCGAAGTTGCCGGGCATGAAGTCCGCAGCGACTGATTACCAGACAAAAACAGCCGCTGCCAAAAAGAAATGCGATGAGGCCTTCGTCAAGGCCGCTCAGAATTACCGCGGAAAGAAGGATTTCACTGCGGCCAAAGCCGTGCTGGCGGAGTTGGATGAATTCAAAAAGAATTCTCAGCCAGGAGCGATGAGTTCGTCTGAATTAGGCACATTGACGTTGCTTGAAGGTCGAGTCAATCTGTCAAAGGCGATTACGAACAACAGTTGGACCTATCCCGCTGAAGGGACTTCGACGATTTCATTCAAAGCCGATGGTACCGGTGAATTCAGTACCGGCAACCAGGTTTTCGTCTGGGTCGCGCTGGATCAGAGCCGTGTCATTTTGTACTGGCCGAGTGGAGACTTTGACGTGCTGGCGTTCACAGCCGATCGTAAAACTTTGGTGAAAGACTGGCTCGGAAAGCCGTCAGGAAAAGGTGATTTTTCGGGAAAGCGAATCGACAAGAAATAAGGACGGCTTCGGAAAGTGGCCAAAGAGAAGACGATTCATTTGTGACCTGTCCGTTTCTCATAATCTCGGCGCCATTGTGAAAGAGGATTACCGCCGTGCCCGCCGGCTTTCAACGCATCACGGTTGCTGGGTGCGGTAGGCCTGAAGTTTTTAAGGCTTTGCGAGCGAGGTGCTGCCTGGAGATACGCATCCCAGAACCAATCGATCGTTGCGAGGTCGGGGCCAGCGTCAATTTTGTCATGAAGCTCATCAGCCAGTTGCTCCAAGTCAGAAGTTGAGATGTAATACTCAATGGAACCGTAATTGGAATGCATAATCCAGGTATATGTGACACAGTATGCCCACTGGTCGTCGGTGAGGTCTTCGGGACGGTTGACGGCGAGTCGGAGAACTTCGATGTCCAACTTTTCGCAGGCGCGCCGATGCAGGTACGTTGGCCATGCCAGTGAAGCCACGTACGCAATCGCCGCGAGTGCCAATCCGATCAAACATCGCCGAACGAAATAGCAACGAGTCGTGCCGGGCGTATCGAGTTGCGTCATGTCATTGCTCCGATTGATTGAACCAGATCAATGCAGTTCTACCACAACAACCAGCTAACTGGCGTTGCTGCTCTTGGCAAACTGTTCTGCGGTCATTGAATCGCTGAGTTCAAAGTTTCGATCAACTTCCACGTCAACGATTCGTCAAGAGGAAGGGGGACAAGTCAACAATTGACGGGATTTGTAGTCGGATAAACATGTTTTGATCATGTCCAGAACCAGTCGAAAAAGACTGGGTGTGTGGCAATCGAAACTGGCGTCTGGAGTTGTCGGGCTTACTCGACCGCTTCAGTGAGCAGGTGGGACCAGGCATCCTTGTACATCGGGACGCTGACAACTGCAGTGTGCGGATTATCGACGGCTTGAGTGCTTGTCAGCAACCGCGAATGGTGGCGTTGTTCAAAATCAAAACTTGACACTCTTTCAAGCGCTCGGGGGTCACATCTTCAGGAGTTTCGGTCACATCGACGCGGAATCCATTTTGAATTCCCAATCCGACCAGCCACCCATTCGTCTTGGGGATTTCCGGATGCCGATACCAGCCCGCTTTTGAAAAGACGAGTGCTTGGTTCAAACGAATGGCGGACTGCGGCGGATTGGCAGGCTGCACCTGACCGTGGCAACGAGCATCGGCGCAAACAGTATTGAGGCCCAGTATCGCTAGCGTAATCTAAATCAACTGGTGGATTGTGGTCATGTCATTTTTAATGAGTTGCCGCTCGTTTTCAAAAACCTCGATCTTACCGTTCCTATAGCGTGTCTGATTCTTCGCGGTTACGACTTGCCGCTTAGCTTTGCGAGCTCCTGGTCGCAGATAAATCCGCCTCGGTCCTCGCGTTGCATTTCTCTCGCCCATTTGGTGGCTTCAATTCCTCCAACTGCCTTGACTGCTCGAATGACCGGCTTCAGACATTCACAAATATCCTCTGTCATCAATCCTTCTTCGCTATATTCGGCTTGACGGCTGCCGTCCTGCATCAGCTTTATCGCGAGTGACTTTGCAGCCTCAAGTTGCCCGAGCGTCAGCAGCTGCGAGAGCCCCTTTTTAACCTGCTCATACGCCTGCCAGTCGAATTCGAAGTTGGTGTTGAGGAAGCGTTCGTCGAAATCGGTCGCACGATCGATGGCGGAGGAGACATCCGCAATCAGCAGATCGACGGGGAGTTTCACATCCAGCTTAGCTTCCAATTCTCGTGCGACAACGGCGTGCCCCTTTGCCAGCATCATGATCGTCCCGATCAACTCCTCCTTTGTGCGTTTACGAAGCGCGTTCTCGATCAGTGGGAATCGGTCAGGCTTCGTGAGTTTTTGCGGCTTCTTCGTACCCTTCTTCACCATGCTGACAGTCCTTTCTGCATGCGGCGAGTTGTTTTTTTGGCATCGAAGTTTGTGGGGACAAATGGGCCGTGCCATTCCAGCATTTCGTCGTGTTGAGGGTGTTTCGAATTCGTCATGGCATTGACATAGTCAACGAACCCGTAAACGCCGCCTACATCTTCGGGTGGACAAGCTAGCTCGCCATCGACACAGCGTGGGTATCTGATCCCCGGTTCGGGTTGCGCTACTTTCTCAAGCATGACCTCGTGTTTCCAACTGTCTCCGAAGTCATATTCATATTCCAATCTCAGCTTGGCACCGTACTCTGAAACCAAGTCCCCGAGTCGCATGCCTGTGTAGGCAATCGCACCAAATCTGTCGACGTCATCCATCATGAATCTTGGATCCGTATACTGCTTGCCTGCGATCACAAATTGGTGGAGATGCGAATTTGTCCAACCCATCGCAGTTTGAATCAATTCGTGCAGCT
>JAQGHT010001069.1 GCA_028291565.1 Planctomycetaceae bacterium
GGTCAATTGAGATTTGCCGCCCGCGCCTTCAGGAATTCGCGATCATGGAACCGAATGCTGCTCTTGAAATAGTGCGACGCGGCGATGTTGTGCAGATCGTTTTGAATCGATCCGACAAACGGAATGCCTTGACCCGTTCCATGTTGGAATCGCTGCTGAATGTGCTACAAAACCTGCCAGCCACCACGAGATTGCTCGTGCTGGCTGCGCAAGGTTCTGTATTTTGTGCTGGCATGGACTTACAGGAGATGGCGGCGACCGCGGAATTGCCGGACGCCGCGAACATCTGGAAATCCGACGCGCGACTTTATCGCGAAGTCGTACAGACACTGTTTCTACTTCCGTTTCCGTCCTTGTGTGTCGTGCAAGGACCCGTTCTCGCGGGTGGAGTTGGCCTGGTTCTGGCGTGCGATCTCGTTTTAGGGTCGACTGCGGCCAGTTTTGCATTGCCGGAACCCAAGCGGGGCATCACGGCCTCGATTGTTCTGCCACTCCTCAAGTACCGAATTGGTGCTGGGCCGGCTGGCTTTCTGTTGCTTTCAGGGCAGGCAGTGAATTCCGAGGATTCCACAAGATTGGGTTTGATTCATCGGCTGGTTCTCTCTGAACAACTCGCCAGCTCACAAGCTGAGCTTGAGAGTTCAGTTCGATCGGGTGCGCCACGCGCCGTGCAGGAAACGAAGCGGCAGCTACTGGCAGCGATTCCGGACGAGATCCGGCGCGAATGGGATCTGGCAGTCACGCTTTCCGGAGAAATTCGTGGCCTGCCGGAAGCACGCGAAGGCTTGCAGGCATTTCTCGAGCATCGAGTGCCGAATTGGATTTCGATGGCAGATCCGAGCAACGAGCACGGCAAATCATAATGGACCTGTCATGTCGCACCCACAAAGACATCAAGCTCTAAAAGTCTAAGAGTTGCCAGGTGCGGAAGTTCATCATTTAGACCTTAGATTCATAGACCTTGGTTCATAGACGCCCTAATGACTCCGATGGCAGGTCAATTTCGCTTTGTCGTCTTGGACCGGGCATTTCTCAGGGCGCGAAAAAACACAGGACCATCCGGAATTGACCGAATCGTCCTGTGTTTTTGTTGTGCATCTGCAGGGCAGCAAGTTTCGCGGTGCACTGAGAGTCGCCATTTGGGACGAATCAACACCACGAAAGACTACTTGCCCTTCTTGCCCTTGGCCTTCTTATCGTCGGCAGCGGGTTCGGCTTTGACCTTCTTCTTCTTACCGAGGGTCACCTTAATCACGCGCGTCTTGGGAATGCCCAGAGGGCTGGCGCCTTCGAGCCATTTCTCCTGGGATTCCATCTGAGCGATCCGCTCGTCTCGCTTGAGGACGTTGCGTGAACGGGCCAGGCGGCCTTTTCGCTTGAGGCTACGATCAATAGTCACGACTGTGTCTCCGGCCTAACTGGCACTCAGTAAATGATGTCTCGGTACGGAAAAACACGATCGGACCGAGTTGATTTCTACGAAAAATCCCATTTCAGCACCCTGAATTATCGGGTGAGAAGTCCAGCAGCATAACAGAGACTCACGCAACGAGCAACAGAATGACGTTCGTGGCACTAGACTTTTTCTATCCGCACCACAGTCTCGGCATGTATCTCACTGTGAAAGAAGGGTTTGCAGCTGATCCGTCTCTGAGTTGCCCCATGCATCTCCAAGAGAGTTGTCAATGGACGTGTTGCAGTCGGTGAGCTGCAACCAACCTGAAATCGGCAAGGCGCGAATCTTTCTCGATGCGACTCAGATTTTCTTGGTTTCGGGATCAGCGCATCGACCAGCCCCGCACATTTTGATTTGACTCGAATGCGATCAAACCTTTCGTTTCTATTTGCGCGAACGATCCAGGTACCGCAACCGATTCAAGCCGTACATCGCAGGTTGTCGAAGTTGTGAATAGACTGAAATTCGCGAGGCGCGATGACCTTGAATGCTTCGCGTCTTAAGGAACGTCGCGTGAATCACTGTTGAAACGAAACGGAAGCTGCCGGCATTCGCGCTGCCGCCAGCAGCGCCGTTCGCGACACATATTTGAAGCACTGATTTAAGGCGAACTTCGACGGATTTTGCATTCCACTTCCAAAGCGTGTCGGCACGGCGGGAGAATCCGTCATGTCGAATCCAGCATGTTGCGAGGCACGAAAATGAACGTCCACGGATGGGGATTACAAGACGCTCAATTCAACATGGCACAGGGCGACGCCGCGTATTTTGAAAGCCCCGCGCACGATGAAGCCTTGTCGCGGCTGATATTTATTATCGAGCAACAACGACGGTGTGGCGTGCTGTTTGGGCCGCCTGGCGCCGGCAAGTCGATGCTGTTGGCTCAATTGGTCCGCATTGTCCGACGCTCGCAACGAGAGCTCGCGGTCGTGGATGCTCATGGTCGTTCAGAAAGCGAACTGCTCTGGGAATTGTGCGGCGAGCTGGGCGTGTCGCCGGCTTACACCGATTCGCCGTTCATCATGTGGCGCCGCTTGCTCGATCATCTCCTGGCTTCCCGGGGATTCGAATTTCCCGCAGTCCTGGTGATTGATCACGCGGATCAGGGTGGGGAAGATTGCGCGTCATTGATTCCGCGCCTGATGCACCTGACGCGACAAAATCAGGGGATCACCATCATTTTTGCCATGCGGGCCAGACACTTGAGTGAACTGCCGCCAGACATTCGCGAGTCCACCGATATTCGTGTTGAGCTGGGCTGGTTAGATCGACGGCAATCAGGACGGTTTGTACGCAGCCTCTACGATTCTGTGGGGGACGCTGCCCCTCAATTTGAAGATGCCGCGGTCGACAAACTGCACGTACTCAGCCAAGGATCCCCACGATTGCTGGGACAATTGTGCGAACTGTCGCTGCTGGCGTCCATTTCTGACGACAAGGGCTCAGTGACGACTGACATGGTGGAACTGGCCGCAGACGACCTGCAGTTCGGCAGCTTTGAACATCGCATGAATTTCTGAACCGTTAAATTGATCGGGTCAGCAGGTTCTGCGTATTAATCTGACAATCGCTTGCTCAATACTCATAAATTCTATTTTTGGCCTTGCGAAATTTCGATTTTGGATCTAGCATCGTTGATGAAATGATGGGATTCGACGCTGGGTTGGGTCTCCACATCCACGAGCGAAATCACTTCTTGTTGAATTACCAGACCATGAATCGCAGGGAATTCTTTAGTGGTCTTGCCACGTCTCTGGCGCTGCTGGCGTTATGGGGTTGTGAGAGCTCGACAGTTGGAGGGGGCAAACGGGGGGATACGTGGCGCGTCGTCTGCACGACGGGGATGGTTGCCGATGTAGCTCGAGAAGTGGGTGGCAGCCGAGTCGCGGTGACTTCATTGATGGGAGAAGGCGTCGATCCGCATCTCTATAAAGCGTCACCTGGCGATGTGAAGCAACTGGAAGACGCGGACTTGATCTGTTATTCGGGCCTGCACCTGGAAGGGAAACTGGCCGAGACCTTGGAACAGCTGGCGCATCGCAAAAAGGCTTGTGCCTTGGCAGAGCATCTGCCGAAAGACCGGATTCTCTATTCCGACGGCGGAGAATCTGACGGTGGATTTCCCGATCCCCATGTATGGTTTGACGTTGCGCTATGGGCTCAGACGATTGATGCGGTTCGCGAATCGCTGGCGAAATTGGATCCAGAACACGCCAGCGAATTTGAAGTGAATGCCAAACGCTACCACGCCGAGCTGCTGAAACTCCACGCCGAGTGCCGCGAACAACTCGCGTCGATCCCCAAATCCCGCCGAGTTCTCGTGACGGCTCACGACGCGTTCCGGTATTTTGGCAGGGCTTATGACATCGACGTGAAGGCCATTCAGGGAATCAGTACGGAAGGCGAAGCGGGCGTCAAACAGATCAACGAATTGGTCCACTTTATCTCAGAAAATCGCATCAAAGCGGTCTTCACGGAATCGAGTGTCAATGAACGCAACATGCAGTCGCTCGTCGAGGGTTGCAAACAGGGCGGACACGAAGTCGGACGGGGTGGCGAGTTATTCTCTGACGCCATGGGAAAAGCTGACACACCCGAAGGGACCTACATCGGCATGGTACGACACAACATCACCATGATCGTGCAAGGGCTGAAATAGGATTGAGAAAGCAGGTGCGGCATCCGGCCGTTGATCTGGGCTCACTAAATTGTCATTGCGGTAAATCCACCATCGACGACGATATTTGCCCCGGTCAAGAAACTGCCTGCTGTTGGCGAAGCCATTAACAAGATTGCGCCGCTGAGTTCTGCGGGGACCCCAAAACGTTGCATCGGAGTATGACGCATCACGTTCTCGATCCGATCTTGCGTCAAGACCTTACGATTCTGTTCGGCCGGAAAAAAGCCTGGTGAAAGAGCATTCACGCGGATGTTACGCAGGGCCCATTCTCGGGCCAGGTTTTGCGTCAGATTCAACACAGCCGCCTTGCTCGCAGAGTACGTAAACACTCGGGACAATGGTGTGATGGCACTTAACGATGCAATATTGATGATGGAGCCGGGGGAATTTTGAGCCAGCAGGTGCCGGCCAAACACCTGGCACGCCAACCGGACACTCCTCAGGTTCACGTTAAAAATTCGATCCCACTCCTCGTCTGTGATCTCAAGAAACGGCGTCGGAGAATTCGTACCCGCACCGTTGACCAGAATGTCCGATTTTCGGCCGTTGGCTTCCAAATGTCGAACCAAGGCCTCAAGATCCGACTGACAGGTGGCATCGGCTGCAAGAAACTCGGCCGAGCCGCCTTGCTTACCGATCCGCGCCACAGTTTCCGCGGCCCCCACGGAATCACGTCCGACGACGAGCACATGCGCCCCCGCCATACCTAGGGTTTCTGCAATCGTTGAGCCTAAAACTCCGGTTCCACCGATGACCACTGCGGTCAAGCCATTCAAACCAAACAAACGCCGGAGATACTCGGCAGAGAAATCCACAAAATCACTCATTGGGCAAGACCTCGAAGGACAAGCGGGCTGGGCGACATACCGTAACAATCGGATCAACAAAGCTGCAAGTGAGTCGTACTCTCGGCCTGCAGTTCTTTCACCGCAAGCTTCAAGGTTTTCGCCCTCCCGACTGATAAAGTTTTCCGATCGCGCGAGCCAGATTGACTGTAGCGAACATACTCGGGCGCAGTCCGCGTCTCGATCCGTTTGGATGCATGTCGACGGCAGATCCCTCCGATAAATTCGATGTCACCGCTACCTTCAACAAATTCATCGTTGGCCGGCTGGGTCGCTGTTT
>JAQGHT010001093.1 GCA_028291565.1 Planctomycetaceae bacterium
AGATTGAAGAGGTCGACAAAGCTCCGATTTCGATCACCCTGATCCAACCCGGCGCAACTGACACCCCATTTCCACAGCACGCGCGCAATGTGACGGACAACGAACCGAAGATCCCTGACCCACAGGACGATCCCGTTCACGTCGCAAAAGCGATCCTGGCCGCAGCAGAGACTCCGACTCGCGAGAAAAAAGTCAGCGTGTCTGCATCCCTGAATGTGATGTTTGCCAAAGTGGCCGGAAGTGTGACTGACTACTTGTCCGGAAAGAAGACCCGTGATCTGCACTACGACGAGCCACCGCGAAACCCGGCGGGGGCACTCAATCAACCCAGCGAGGAGATTGGAGTCGCCGGGATCACTCATGGTGTCGGTGGCAAGAAGCCAAAATAAGAATTGAGAATGGGATTGATAATCCTGCAACCAGTGAAAAGCAAAACGCCCTCGCAAAAGACAATGTCGCACTGACGAGCAGCGATATGACGCTGAATGAGAAGGCAAGTTCTATGCCATTCCGTTGCGTTGAGATCCTTCGGTCGTGGAACATATTCAGTTGAGGAGCCGAGATGAAACGGCAGACATTGAAATCCACGAAAGGCTTTCACCTCGCGGTGGGGAATGAACGTTCTCAAAGTGCTGTCATGGTTCTCCATCCGGGTGAAACGGAAGGAGGGCCGGACAATCGGCATCGGGGCAGCGACCAATGGATGTTTGTCGCGGCTGGGGAAGGTGTTGCGATTGTTAACGGGCACTCCTACCCACTGAAAACCGGTGTCGTCATGCTGATTGAAGCGGGTGATACGCATGAAATTCGGGCGACCAGCGAGGAGCCCCTGAAGACAGTCAATATTTACGTGCCACCAGCTTACCTCGATGACGAAACTCCATTACCCAATGGCAAATCGTGACGCGTGGGCTTCGTATCGCCCAGTGCTGAGTTCACATTGGAAAGTTTGAGAGCGGCCGAAACATGATTCAGGCGCAGTGCTGGAGCCCGACCGAAAAATCCGCACGTCGTGGCTGGTCGGCCATCAACAGGTCTGTAACTGATCGACTAACGACAATTCACAGTCGGGCTTCACAGTTTTCCGCGGTACATGCTCAGGCTGATTATCACGATTCCATTGATGACATGGACGCGGTATGTGAATTGCTGTTGAGCCATTTGAACTCCCAAAGAGTCTTGGCGGCGGTGTCAGATCGTTCGCCAAGTTGAAATCAAAGGACTCGATGTCTGCGTCTGCCATCACCGCCCGGAATCTTCGCGATAAAATATCAGCCCATTTTGGATTTAAACAGTTTCGACCGGGGTAAGCTGGCGTGGTACCTGCCTCGTGTTGCACAGGCGTGTCAACGATTTCGCAAGACCAGATTAGCTACTAGCAGGAACGGCATTTGCGATCGAATACACAAAGTTCCAAAATTCCTTTGTCGAGTCGGCGAAATTTTCGGCGCTCGTGGCCGTGTCCCGGAGTAGATATCGTGGCGCTGGTGGAATATCAACGAAAACGGCATTTCAACAAGACTCCTGAGCCGGAGGCGAAGCTCGCCCCAAACACGGGGTGGTCGTACGTCATTCAAAAGCATGCCGCCACCCATCTGCATTATGACTTTCGGCTCGAATTGGATGGCGTGCTGAAGAGTTGGGCGGTCCCTAAAGGCCCCAGCCTCGATCCGGCGGTCAAACGATTAGCGATGCAGGTGGAAGACCATCCTGTCGAGTACGGCGGGTTTGAAGGAATTATCCCGGAAGGCGAGTATGGTGGCGGCACTGTCATGCTCTGGGACACCGGCAGTTGGGAGCCGGTTGGCGATCCACGTGACGGCTATCGACAGGGCAAACTGAAGTTTCAGCTCCACGGCGAGAAACTGACCGGCGGTTGGAGTCTAATTAGAACCCATCTCAGCGAGTCCGGCAAGAATCCCCAATGGCTGCTGATCAAAGAAAAAGATGAACAAGCCAAATCAACCTCTGAGGGGGAAGTTGTACTCGAATCGCCGTTGAGTGTCGTTTCAGGTCGGGATTTGGAAGAGATTGCCGACTCTCGCGACAAGGTCTGGTCATCGAAGTCGAAATCACCGAAAGCCGCTAGCAAGCCTTCTAGTCGGACTTCCAAATCGACATCAAGTAAACCGGCGTCAAAAGCCGAATCGGCGGCTTCAATTGAAAAAGTGATACAGCAGGTCGGTGTCAAAACGGTTCGCTCAACAGCTGCGAGCAGTAAGAAGCCGAGTCGTACCAGGAAGGTCGCCCCGCCACAAGAAAGTGAAGTCCCCGATCGTTCCGACTATGATCCCGGCTCCGAAACGTTCGTTGGCGTGCGTCTCACCCACCCGGACAAGCTTCTGTACCCTGACGAGGGTGTCACCAAGTTTGAATTGGCATCATACTACCGCGACATCGCGAAGTGGATGCTGCCACATATCAAGCATCGTCCACTGGTTTTGGTGCGATGCCCGGACGGTCGAGGCAAGGAGTGCTTTTATCAAAAACACCCCGGCATTGGGACCCCCGACAATTTGCGGCAAATTCCGATTCGTGAATCCAATAAGACTGAGAACTATGTTCTCATTGATGACGTCGGTGGACTTATTTCCCTCGCTCAAATTGGTGCCTTGGAAGTTCACGCCTGGGGATCGCAAGAAGATAAGCTGGAACGCCCCGATCGGTTGGTTTTCGATCTGGATCCCAGTCCTGAAGTCCCTTGGGCACGAGTCGTTGCGAGCGCGACAGAGATTCGCAAATTCCTGCTGGACCTGGGGCTGGAGAGCTTCGTCAAGACGACCGGCGGGAAGGGACTCCATCTCGTCGTTCCGGTTGAGCGCCGGCATGATTGGGACGAGGCGAAAGCCTTTTGCAAGGCGGTGGCAGACGCAATCGTCGCGGTTGCCCCCAAGCATTATACCTCGAACATGTCCAAAGCGGCTCGTCCGAACAAGATTTTCGTGGATTACTTGCGTAACGGGCGGGGAGCGACTGCGGTCGTTCCATTTTCGCCAAGGTCACGTCCTGGCGCCTCAGTCTCGATGCCGCTTGGCTGGGACGAACTGACTGCAGAGATTCACTCCGACCATTTCACCATCCGCAATGCGATGGCCCGGCTGTCCAAGCTCAGCGACGACCCTTGGAAAGAGTTGTCTACGGTTCGGCAAAGTCTCTCAACGCCGATCAAGACGTTGAGAAAATTAGGGGCTTTCAGGTAGGCGGACGAGAGGTGGTATTCCCATGACAGTCGAGATAAAACAGCCTTTGTTACCCATGGAGGCTCGGCCGGTATCTGATCCGCCCCTTGGATCTGAGTGGCAATATGAACCGAAATGGGATGGCTTTCGCTGTTTGATATTCAAAGACGGAGATGAAGTTGCGTTACAATCCAAGTCCGGTCAGCCACTGGCACGCTATTTTCCAGATATCGTGAATCGGCTGAGGCACGTAGCGGCCAAGCAATTTGCACTCGACAGTGAGATTGTAATACCGATTGCCGGGCGGCTTTCGTTCGATGACCTTCTGATGCGTATTCATCCCGCTGCCAGCCGAGTTAAAAAACTCGCCAGCGAGCATCCCGCTATGCTGATCGTCTTCGACCTGCTGGCCGACGGGAGAGGCAAATCGATTTTGGAGTTGCCTCTCAAGAATCGTCGGCCGAAACTAGAGAAGTTCTTCGAGACTCAATTTACAACGGATTCGATGATCCGTTTGTCACCCGCAACAACCGACATCACCGCCGCACGCAAATGGTTTAAAACAAAGGGCGTCAATCTCGATGGAATTATTGCCAAACGCCTCGACCTTCCCTACTGCTCAGGCAATCGGGATGGAATGCAAAAGATTAAGAATCGCCACACGGCCGACTGTGTTGTCGCGGGATTTCGTTATTTGAAGGGTGAGGATGTCGTAGGATCCTTGTTGCTCGGATTGTACGACGCAGAGGGACACCTGAATCATGTCGGTTTTACTTCGAGCTTTAAATCGGACGAACGTCAGCGAATCACGGAGATCGTTGAGCCACTGAAAGGTGGGGTCGGATTCAGCGGTCGCGCACCGGGTGGCCCGAGTCGCTGGAATGGCGGTGAGGCGAAAGAATGGGAGTCGCTGAAGCCCGCACTGGTCGTCGAAGTTGCCTATGATCATTTTACTGGAGATCGCTTTCGTCATGGGACGCAATTCAATCGCTGGAGGCCAGACAAGAACGCGAAAGAATGCTCCATCGACCAGGTGGAGGTCGGAACTGGTACAGTGCTCCAGCTACTGAAATAGTGTGAGTGCGACATGGCGAATTTAGTAACTGTCACCGATCGGGGTCTCTATTGCGAGCAAGGTGACTTCTACATTGACCCGTGGAAGGCAGTTCCTCGGGCAGTCATCACGCATGCGCATGGGGACCACGCGCGCCGCGGCAGCGCGCGTTATCTCACCACAGTTCAAGGTCGACAAGTATTAAAGACGCGGATGGATCTCGATGCGGCAATCGATACCATTTCCTATGGCGAAAGTGTCGTTATGAATGGGGTCAACCTG
The DNA here is from genome assembly GCA_028291565.1 of Planctomycetaceae bacterium. GTDB lineage: Bacteria > Planctomycetota > Planctomycetia > Planctomycetales > Planctomycetaceae > JAKFVC01. The sequence continues at coordinate 4,516 of JAQGHT010001093.1, forward strand.
TCATTACACCCCGCCGGACATATTCTGGGATCGGCACAAGTGCGGATCGAGTTTCAGGGCGAGGTGTGGGTGGTGTCGGGAGACTACAAGATTGATCCTGATGGAACATGCGAGCCTTTCGTTCCTCTCGCATGTCAGACATTCATTACCGAATGCACATTCGGGTTACCGATTTATCGCTGGCCGGCAGAGTCAGGCGTACTGGACGAGATCAATCGCTGGTGGCGGACGAATCGGGATGAGGAGCGAGCCTCTGTCATATTTGCCTACTCGCTCGGGAAGGCACAACGAGTTCTCGCGGGCGTGGACGCATCCATCGGTCCGATCTTTTGTCATGGCGCTGTGGAACGCGTCAATGCCGATTATCGAAATTCGGGCGTCACACTACCAGAGACGCATTACGTGGGGGCAGCTTTAGCAAAGCAGGACTGGAAAGGGACGCTCATCGTTGCTCCGCCGTCCGCGAACGGAACGCCCTGGATGCGGAAATTCGGCGAACTGTCAACAGCATTCGCCTCCGGGTGGATGCAGGTTCGCGGAGTCCGTCGCCGGCGTGCAGTCGATCGAGGATTTGTGATTTCGGATCATGCCGACTGGCCGGGCCTGGTCTCAGCAATCCGAGCGACGCAGGCGAAACGCGTTCTGGCAACTCACGGTCGAACGGGACCGATGGTTCGCTGGCTTCAGGAGTCGGGTATCGATGCGGCCCCCTTGCATACTGAATTTATTGGCGAACGAGATGACATCGAAATTGACGCTGTGGAAGAAGGGGAGGCAGACGCATGAAACAGTTTGCTGCCCTGTACCGAACTCTGGATGAGACCACGAAAACAACTCTGAAGATTGGCGCGATGCGCGAGTATTTCTCCCAGTGTTCCGCGGGCGATGGGGCCTGGGCGGTCTATTTTCTCAGCGGGCGACGCTTCAAACGCTTAATTCCGACTGCTCGCTTGAGAGAATGGTGCGCTCAATCGTGCGGAATCCCAGGCTGGATGTTTGAGGAATGTTATGGAGCTGTGGGTGATCTTGCGGAGACACTGGCGCTGTTGCTACCCGATCAGACGGAGGGATCAACCGGTTCGCTGACAGAATGGATCGAAGGTCGAATCCGGCCTCTCGGATCACTGACCGACGAAGAGCGACACAGGACGATCCTGTCGGCCTGGGCCGACCTTTCCACCCCCGAGCGGTTTGTCTTCAACAAGTTGGTGACCGGCGAATTCCGGGTCGGGGTCGCTCAACAGATGGTCGTTCGGGCCTTGGCAGATGTCAGCGGGATCGAAGCGCCTGTGATCGCGCACCGCATGATGGGAACCTGGGAACCGATTCCAGAATACTTCCAATCGTTACTCAACCGCGAAACTGGCGAATCGGATGTCAGTCAACCCTATCCGTTCTGCCTGGCTCATCCGTCCAACGGGGATGTTCAAACTTTGGGAGAGCTTGGGGACTGGCTGGTCGAATGGAAATGGGACGGGATCCGCGGGCAAATCATTCGACGTGATGGACAGTCGTTTGTATGGTCACGTGGCGAAGAGCCGATGCTCGAAAAGTTTCCAGAATTGACTTCCGCATCGAATCAATTGCCAGACGGCACTGTGCTGGATGGAGAGATATTGGCGTGGAATGATGCAGGAGTCTTGCCGTTTAGTGAAATGCAACGCCGGATTGGTCGCAAGACGATTGGCAAGAAGTTGCTTTCGGAAGTTCCAGTGAGGTTCGTGGCGTTCGATCTGTTGGAGGAAAACGGCATTGATATCAGAAAACTACCGTTCAGAGAACGCCGCCTGCGACTGGAACGAATCCTGGTCGAAAGGTTGGACAACAAGTCGATCTCCCTTTCACCGTTGGTCTCAGCGGATTCGTGGGAAACTCTCGCACGACTGCGCGCCACGAGCCGTGAACAGAAAGTGGAAGGCATGATGCTGAAGCGTGCCGATTCCGAGTACGGAGTCGGGCGAGTCACTGGATTGTGGTGGAAATGGAAGATCGAACCATATACGTGCGACGCCGTTCTGATCTATGCCCAGAGGGGACATGGGCGCCGAGCGAGTTTATACACCGACTACACTTTTGCGGCGTGGGATGGTGAGGCGCTGGTCCCCTTTGCGAAGGCTTACTCGGGACTGACAGATGCGGAAATCCGTGAGGTCGACCAGTACGTGCGAAAACATACATTGGAGCAATTTGGACCAGTCCGATCAGTCACACCCGAGCTCGTCTTTGAACTGGCGTTTGAAGACATCCAAGACTCTAAACGACACAAATCGGGCATCGCCGTACGTTTCCCGCGTATTGTCCGCTGGCGACATGATAAGGCCGCCAACCAGGCAGACACATTGGATTCGCTACGGCGGATGATGCGTCACAAACATGCAACATAAAAATTGTTCATCCATCAGGACTTCGCCGAAGTCGATCGGGATCGTGTGACTTATGCCAGAAGGACCCTCGATCGTCATTTTGAAGGAACTTGCCGCACCGTTCCTCGGTAAGAAGGTCATCGCGGTTGCTGGCAACTCGAAAGTAGAGAAAGAACGCGCACTCGGCGAAAAGGTTGTTGCGTTCCGAAGCTGGGGCAAGCACTTCTTAATCTGCTTTTCCGATTTCAGCATCAAGATTCATTTTATGCTTTTTGGATCTTATCGCATCAATGAGGAAAGAGAATCGCCCGCGCGTTTGAGTCTCAAGTTTCGCAGCGGAGTCATGAACTTTTACGCCTGCTCAGTCAAACTCTTAGACAGCCCACTCGACGAGATTTACGATTGGACGGCCGACGTCATGTCCGATCTGTGGGACCCGAAAGCGGCTCGCAAGAAGCTGAAACAAAACGCAGAGATGCTGGTCTGTGACGCACTTCTGGATCAGAATATCTTTGCCGGGTCGGGAAACATCATCAAGAATGAAGTGCTCTTTCGAATCAAAGTTCATCCGAATTCCCAAGTGGGCGCCCTGCCCCCGAGGAAGTTGAGCGAACTGATCGCCGAAGTCCGTAAATACAGCTTTGATTTCCTGGAATGGAAAAAAGTATATGTTTTAAGGAAACATTGGCTTGTGCACACCAAACGAACGTGTGCGCGCTGCGATACTCCTTTGACCAAAGAATATCTGGGAAAGTACCAACGTCGCACTTTTTACTGCGGCAAATGTCAAGTCTTGTACAAGTTAGAATCACCTGCCAACGAAGCACAAGTCAGTACGCAGCATCCCAGGTCCGTTCTTGATAGTTGATGAGACGATTATGCCCCTTTCCTTTGAGCAAGTTTACCATCGGTTACGAAAGTGGGCCGAGACACATTCGATTCGGGTCGCAGACTCTTCCCTGGCTGCGGGCAAGGCCGGGGAATTCGATGGAATTTCTATTACGATGAACTCCGCTTATGATGCGGAGGAGCGCGCATACTATCTAGCACACGCGCTGGGAAGCACGATTGGCTGGAGTCTGGACCAGACTGCGATTCAGGAGATGTTTGCCGAACTGCGGGATGCGAAGTTAGAGAAGTCGGCTGACCGCCTCGAAAATGCGATCATGGGGTACAGGGCATTCGAGAATGACTCATCAGCATATGCGGTTTCGATTTTGAATGAGTTGGGCGTTCCCCAACTGATCGGTTCTTTCACAAATTTCATGCGTGCCGACCTGGAGGCGCTGACTGAGTACCACCGTTGCGGTCAAGCACCTGTTTGGCGGGATTTCTTCAGTCGCTGGAATGCAGAAGTCACTCGCGGGTTAAAGAAGGTGGCTCCCTTTCAGGCAAAGCCGGTGCCCCACTTCTCGCCACTGCGCATCACACTTCAAGAAATTCTGCAACAGCAGCCTGAATCATGAAAACGTCAACGTCAGGTGGACGATTCACGACCATGTTGGTTGCAGACTGCTCGCGGAGCAGTCGCTCGACTTAGCTCGTCGTCAATCCCCAGACCAGATGCGAGATTATCATCATGAGATTCCGCTGGGCTGGCTGCTCAGTCGCGGGCGGCAAGATCTGCAACGCGGGCAGCCATCCCTGATAAGTCGCCACAACAAGCAACCCAAACACCGGTGTGCGACGCCTGGCCCTGCAAGTATCACTGGCGCGTTTGTTGCAACGGCACTGATTTGTGCGCCGCTGTCGGAACGCGGTGTTGTTGCAAAATGCTCTAGTTTAGTCAAGGGGTTGCAGATGTATCGGTTAGTGCTCAGGACGGTCCTTATCGGCATGTGCGGTTTCCTGTTTTCTGTCGCCACACTGTTGGGCCAGGACGCAGGGGGGAGTGCGGGAGGAAGCAGTAACAAGTCGTCAGTAGCGACCGAGGCCGGAACGGGAACGTCAACCGCGACGGACTCTGGAACAGGGACAACCGGTACCAGCACATCCGGAACAGGTTCAGCTGGGACGGGGACATCTGGAACGAGTTCATCCGGTTCGAACACGTCGCGGACCAACCGGACCAGCGACAGCTCATCAAGTGCAGGCAATCGGTCGGGTTCAGACGCGGGCTACGCCGAATCGAACCAGCGTAACTATGGTTGGATCGGACTGTTTGGACTTGCCGGATTGCTGGGCTTGATTCCGAAAGGTCAAAGTGATCGAACGAGGTCAAACGCCTCGGCTCAACGGGCCGCAGCGACCTAGATCGAATTAAGTTTGAGTGATCCGCTCAGGTCGCGATTCCTGTCCAGATTTGTGACCGAGTCGGAACGCTCAAGCTCCTCGGGTTATGGCTCTTGATCATGCTGCGTCTCGATTCAGACGTTCGTGCTCTGTTGAACTCACATGCCTAGAGCAGTGTCAGTGCATTCACGTATGGCGTCGAATAAGTAGTTTAGACGCGCGGCTTTGGCTGGCAATGGTTAATCGATTGTAAGCCGGTTCCTTATGGAGCGTGTCCTGTTAGACATCGTAGGAGACATCAAAATGTCAGATCAGAAGAACACCAAAAACGCGAAGAACACCAAGAACGCGAAACAGCAAACGAATCATGATGTGGAGAAGCAAGTCGACACGACTGGCGCCACTTCTGGGACTGCTGGAAATGGCGGTTACTCGACGGGGGCGGCGGGCAAGGTGGCGAGGCGGGGCGGGGTGGAGCGGGAGCAAGTAGTGGGATGAACGGAACACGCGGAAAATAAAAGTGCTGCAGCGCTGTCGAGTGAATTGTCACTTGGTTCGCGAGATTGAGAGATTTGCCATGAAGACTCATCGGTGGGCTCAAGTTGGGCTCATTTTAGGAGGCGCTGCCCTCGCCGGATTGGCATGGGCGGCTTTCCGACGTCGCAACGCCGATTGGTTAACTCGAAAAACTGTATTCATCACGGGGGGAGCACGGGGTCTGGGACTGGTGCTCGCCCGAAAAATCGGTGACGCGGGCGCGCGGGTTGCGATTTGTTCCCGGAACGTTCAACAACTCGAACGAGCCCGTGATGAACTGCAACAACGTAATATTGTTGTCTGGCCCCTGGAATGTGATGTGACAGACGGCGACGCAGTGAAGCGGATGTTGGGGCAAATCGAAAGCCGTTGGGGCGTGCCAGATATTGTCATCAATAACGCTGGTGTGATTCAGATGGGGCCGTTGGAGTCTCTCACGGAAGCCGACTTTGTCACCGCCATGGAAACTCACTTTTGGGCACCGCTGTGTGTGATGCGAGAGGTGATCCCGGGAATGCGCGCTCGGGGCTCTGGACAAATCGTCAATATTGCATCAATCGGAGGCAAAATCAGCCCTCCGCATCTGGTAGCCTATAACTCCAGTAAGTTCGCATTGGTGGGATTGTCTGAGGGATTTGCGGCGGAACTCGCGAAAGACGGTATTCGCGTGACGACAATCTGTCCGGGTTTGATGAGGACAGGGAGTCCTCGAAATGCACTGTTCAAAGGCCGTCATCGCGAAGAATATTCCTGGTTCAGTATTCTCGGTTCGCTGCCGGGGCTCTCAATGAGTGCCGAACATGCCGCAGATAAAATTCTCTCGGCCATGCGGCAAGGGAAAGCGGTTTCCATCCTCGGCTTGCCCGCCAAGCTGGCCACGCTTATGCATGATTTATTGCCTGAGTTGACGATCAGCGGTCTCGCAGCAGCCAATCGATTTTTACCTGGCATCGGCGGCATCGGGCAAGCGTCCGCGCGCGGGGTTGAAAGCCAATCAATGTTATCGCCGTCTCTTCTCACGACGTTGACGGAACAAGCCGCTGTGCAAAATAACGAACTGTGAGTATGCATCTGTCATACGTCTACGTTGCGGTCTACAGTCTCAATTGAAAGAGGTTCATCCGATGATTGTTCAAACAGAGAGTCCAGCAATGATCGGACAGGAAAAATGGCCCCATCGAGTCAGCGACAATGTTTGGTATCTGCAGACAGGAATTGTCAACGTCTGTTTTGTCGGCTCGTCTGAGCCCCCCGCTGACCGGGGCTGGTGCCTCATCGATGCGGGATTGAAATACTATTCCCGGACAATTATTGACGCTGCGGAACGGTTATTCGGAGCGCGAAATCGACCATTCGCAATCATCTTGACCCACGGCCACTTTGACCACGTTGGCTGCGCTGCGGAGCTCGCCGACTATTGGGACGCACCGATCCTGGCACATCCGTTGGAACTCCCCTATCTGATCGGTAAGTCGCCTTACCCTCCGCCAGATCCAACGGTCGGCGGCGGTCTGATGTCCAGCCTGTCGTGGCTTTATCCGCGCGGACCCGTTGATTTCGGGGACCGTGTTCAACGTCTGCCCGGTGATGGCAGCGTGCCGGGACTTCCAGAATGGCGGTGGGTGCATACGCCAGGTCACACAGCAGGACACATCTCACTGTTCCGGGATCGAGATCAAACACTGATTGCGGGAGACGCGTTTATCACCGTCAAACAGGAGTCACTGCTTGCCGTTTTGGCGCAATCGCCAGAAATACATGGACCACCGACCTATTTCACTCCCGACTGGACTCTGGCGAGAAAATCTGTGGAAAAGCTTGCTGACCTGGATCCTTCAATCGCCATCACGGGTCATGGAGTTCCCCTGGCCGGTGAAACGTTACGTTCCGGATTAGATACGCTCATTCACAATTTCAATTCGTGTGCGGTTCCCCATTACGGTCGATATTCCACTAACCCTGCGATCACTGATTTCCGTGGTCTTGTCTCCATTCCACCAGACGTCACTCATCCAGTCAGAAATTTCTTGACGGGTGCATTAGTGGGGCTGCTGATCGCAACTTCCGCCGGACTTTGGGCCAGGCAGGCACGAGATACATGATCAACGCCGCATTTCTCAACCTTAGGTCGGCGCACCAACAATTGTCGTAAGTTGAGAGGGCGAAGGACCCAGGGGTGGGACCTTATCGACGCAGGCAGCGTAGCAGACCTGCCAGCGGCAGCGTGTTCAGCACGTCATTCGCAGAGAGCCAGGCGCGACGGGCCTGGTTGACCCCCAAAGGCATGTAATCCATGTCCGAAAGACTGTGTGCATCGGTATTGATGGCAATCTTGATCCCGGCTTCTTTCGCCAACTTGGCATTTTCATCCGAAAGATCGAGACGATCGGGACTTGAGTTGATTTCGAAAAAGCAGCCGTTGGCTTTCGCGTGTCGGATAATCCGTTCCATATCCAATTCATAGCCTTCACGTTTCAGTAACAGACGGCCAGTCGCATGGCCCAGAATATTGAAATACGGATTATCCATGGCTCGAAGAACGCGGTCGGTCTGCTGTTCCTTGTTCAATCCGAAACGAGAATGAATGGAACACACGGTCAAGTCGAGCTCCTTTAAAACAGCGTCCGAATAATCGAGGCTACCGTCCGCGAGGATATCAACTTCAGCCGATTTCAGAACGGTGAAGGACTTGGACCTGGCGTTGAATTTCTCGATGTTTTCAATCTGTTGACGCAAGCGATCTTCCGTCAATCCATTCGTGATTTTCAGCGATTGGGAGTGATCGGTAATGGAAATATATTCATAGCCCCGTTCTTTGGCAGCGCTGGCCATTTCAGCCAGGCTGTTTACACCATCACTCGCGGTGGTATGCATGTGCAAATCGCCTCTCAGATCAGTGAGTTGAATCAGATCTGGAAGCTGATCCTTAAGAGCCGCCTTAATTTCTCCACGTCCCTCCCGCAGTTCCGGCTCGATGAATGACAATCCCAAGCTTCGATAAATCGGTTCCTCCTCGGAAATATCGATGCCAGCTGAAGTCAAAGCGTCGGGTGTCAATTGGTGCTTGATTTTCGATGCGCGCTGAGTTAACTCATCAAGATGAGCTACTGAGCCCGTCGACAGGATCCACGATAGTCCCCATTCGTCCAGTTCTGTCCAGCGTAGGGTGATTCCAAATTGATCAGACAATGAGTATGCGGCTTGCTGGGCATTCCGCGAGGTACTCGGCTGGAGTCCACCGAACCCGACGAATTGCTTGAAAAGTGCCGAGGCACTTTTACTGGCAATGAGAAAATTCAAGTCTCCGACGGTATCCTGCTTGCGCCGCAAGCTTCCTGTGGAGGAAACGCGGTAGACACCAGGCAGCGATTTCAAGAACTCCAGTGCTTTGTCCGCCAATGGCTGTGCGTGATACAACAGCTTGCGCGGCCGTTCATCAAGACCATTCCGAACATGAAACTCGATTCGAGCTCCGAATACTTCACGAATTTCGCCCGAATCGAGACGCTCTTGAAGCTCTTCCAGGCTGTGGATATTTAATTTCTTATAGATGCGTTGAACTTTTTTCGGATCCAACTGCGGCTTCAGTGTCAGCTCAACCAGCTCCGGCTTCAGTTGGGCGATCGATCTCTCCAGTTGAGGCATTTGGCCTCTTTGAATGATCTCTTCGATAGTTCTGCTGATTCCTTCACCAATACCGGGGAGAGACTTCAGATCTTCTCCGCGACTCATGAATTCGGCCACGTCGGTATTGAGAACTTCGATCGTATCCGCGGCGCGACGGTAAGCTTTCACTCGAAAGCGGTCCGCTCCTTCCACTACCAGCGTCCCGGCGTATTGTCTTAGCAGTCGAGCAACAACTGCATTATTCAAGGACACGATAGACTACTCCCGCAGCGTCGCAACGAAATCTCAAGACGAAGTAATCACGCGGCGGCCCGCGTATCGTGCGGGTTATAGCGATCCAAGCGCATCAGTCCCATCAGCCCGAACAAGCCGACAAGCCCCCACAGCCCAAATTTCCCGGCGTCAGAGCGGTTCGCATTCGCTGCTGCGGGCACACCTTTCTCGCTGAAGCTGGATTCCGGACGGTTCTGGCCGAGGCACACCGACACGGATAAAAGAATGGTCATGAGTCCGGCAAGGCATACCTTCTTAAATGAGCCGAGCTTAAATGAACCGGACATGAAAAACTCCTTTTTAAGTGTGCGATCGAGAAAATGATCCGCATTCGTTTTTGTACCGCGATGTCAGCGAACATTCACGTTAAGGCTCGTCCCGAAACCGGCTCATCGAAAAGTTTGTTCGAGCGGCGTCAAAAAAACTTTTCGATTGGGAGCTTCCGAGAGACTCGCCCACATGTCTTGCGAACTTTGTCTGAGTCAGCCTCGGGTTAACAGCATATTCCGAATCAGTAATGCTTTGGCTTCCGTTTCCCTTGCATTTTCTAAGTGACGTGCGGAAACTTCGGGAGTCGTCGCTTCCGCAAGGTGACGCAGCAAGGCCACTTGCTCACACATGACTCGAATTGCCGTCCATAAGGCATTTTCAAGAACTTGAGACTGCTCGCACAACCTGTCCATGCACTTCACTTCGCCGATATCTTCTGAGCGGGTTGTTGGCTCGATAAGGGGCTGAGAACCAATAAAGTGTAGTAGCGCGGGCTAAGCCCACGCTACAACACACGTTGATACAATGTTATCCCGACAGATTCGCCCGATCCTCAATCCTATTTGCGACGGCGCGAACCACCCGTATTAGCGGCCGCTTCGTTCAGTCCGCTCATGGCAAGATCGGTCAACTTCTCATCCGCGGCAGTCTCTTCTTCCAGCGTTTCTTCAAGGATACTCGCCGTTTCGTCGTCGCCGAGCTGTGTGGCAAAGGTTCGAACACAGCCGTAAGCGGCAATTTCATAATGCTCCACCCGCTGCGCCGCGGAAATTAAGGCGGCATCATGCACCATGGGCGCGGCGTCTTCCGAAATGACTTCTTCCCCTTCCGCGATCAATCCCTGCATCGCCTTGCAGGTTTTGCCCCCCGCTGAAACCCCCAGACGCTGGAAAATGCTCTTCAACCGTTCGACATGTCCCTTGGTTTCTTCCAGATGGTCTTCAAAGGCCTGCCGCAGGTCTGGAGACCGGGCCGCCTCCGCCATTTTTGGAAGTGCTTCCACCAACTGGTTCTCGGCGCTATAGATGTCCTGCAGTTGGTCTTCCAGTAAATCACTGAGTGAGCTGATGGCCATAGTTTGGACTCCTGTTTG
>JAQGHT010001120.1 GCA_028291565.1 Planctomycetaceae bacterium
ATCCCGCGGTCTTTCAAGTCAGTGATTAAGGCGGAGAGTCCTTCATCAAGTCGCGGCAGGCAGTAACCCATGCCATATGAACCATTGCCGAATGCACTGCCCATGCCCATTTCGCCGCCGTGCATATCCCAGCTCGAACTCGGAGCGCCACCACCGCCCTCGGGCGCCGTTCCCGTCCAGCCATTGACCGTGACGAAACCGACACCGGCTTCGACCAGTCGCCGGGCCAGTAACAGGTTTTGCCCCAACGGATGCCGGCCGTATCGATCGCGCACCGCTGCCGGCTCGCGGTCGAGTTCGAAAGGTTCGCGGCCGGAAGCACCGCTGGTCAATTCGAACGCCCGATTGTGCAATTCCAGCCAGTCTTTCGTGACACGATGCTTCTCGCCAGATTGTTCCGGCGTCTTTAGGCCATCCAGCAGCCGGCGACGTTCGTTCATGCGTTCGAGTGCCACCGCCGGATAGAGTTCATCCGGCGCTTTGAACGTGGGCATGGCCGGGTGATTCGTTGCAGAACCCACGAACATGGGGCTGTGAACGGCGCCCAGATGGCCGCCGGTTCCGATGTTCGGTGCACAAAAGACGGGATCGCCGACGCATTTGATCAGCCACACGTAAGACGCGATGTTATTTCCATTTGGTCGCACCTTCGACAGAATCGATCCCATATATGGCGCGTCGGCGGGGGCACCGGCCTGACCGCTCAGCAGATGGTGCATGGCATCGAAGTGATTGCTGATATTGCCAACATGAGTCATCGACCGGATCAGGCTGAAATGCTGGGTCAAACTCGCCATGCGGGTGTGCAGTTCGCTGATCTGCATTCCCGGAACTGATGTGGAAATCGGCTGATAAGGCCCTCGGATGCCGTCTGGGGCCGCCGGTTTCAAATCCCACGTATCCAGATGACTCGGTCCGCCGCACAACAAGACGAAAATGACAGACTTCTTCGTCGCGCCGCGACCGAGGCCCTTATTGCTATCGACTCCGGCAGCCACCATTCCTGGCACGCCCAGCAAGCCTCCTACTCCTCCAGCTTGGAGCAATCGGCGGCGCGAGATCGCCTGGGAATCTTGTGGCAGTATACTGTAAGGAGAGCTCATCGGGGCATTCCTGGATAAATGGACCAATTTCTTCGTCGGCGGCAACACGCTTGATTTCAATCGCGACGACGAATTGTCACCATTGTAACCATTTATGCGTCGCCCGTGGAGGCGAAAAAGCGTTTGAGAAAATATTTCCATTGTCCGCGAAAAATGAGAAAGAGTTTGTGATGGGTATCCAAGGCCTGACTCCGGTATTGAATGTGTCGAACATTGGCGAGAGTTTTGTGTGGTTTGAAGCACTTGGCTGGCGACGCGGCTTCAGTTGGAATGATGAGGGAATGATCGGGGAAGGTCCCGGCGCCTTGGGAGCAAACGAATACGGCGCGGCAGCCTTTGGCAGTGTCGTGGCAGGCAAAGAGACGACGATCTTTCTGTGTGTTGGTGGCCAGGGGTCGCGTGGGACAATCATACCCAAGTTCCCCGGCGATGATGCCACTGACGGCGTGTGGATGACCTGGTGGATGGATTCACCGGCCGATGTTGACGCGCTCCATGCCATTGCCCTGCAGAATGGCATGACCGTAACTTTTCCTCCCACAACCGAGCCTTGGGGCGTGCGCGAATTTCATCTGCGGCACCTCGACGGCCACATGTTTCGCGTCAGCTCCGGAATTGGCGAAGCGTGCGAAGCGTGCGAAGAAAATGGGGTGGAATCGAAACAAGACGCGGAGTCTCAGGCTTAGATACCACTTCGAATTTGTGGGCAAATACTGCTACCGATTCACTGCTTCAAGAGGGCAATTGTTCGCACAATTCGCTGAACCGCAGCATAGGGAGGCCTCGATCAATTCAGTGACGGTCGCAATCAAGTCGCCATTCGATTGAAATCTCAAATTCGAGATCTCAGACTTCGGATGAATCCGGAACCTTGGGATCGACAAGCTCCTACTTTGAATGGACGTCCGGCGAATAGCAACAGATTTTCACTTCCTGAGCCTGCATTAAAACCAACGCTTTTTGTCGACTTGCGTTAGAAATGGCTCCTGTGCCAAGAATCGGCGAATATTTTCCAGGAAAGTTTCCAGGTGACGCTCCGCGATTCGCGGCGACGCTGCGGCAACATGCGGCGTCAAAATCACGTTTTGCAGTCGCCAGAGTGGGTGTTCGGGGGGCAGGGGTTCAATTTCGAAGACGTCCAGGGCGGCACCTCCGATGACTTGTTCGAGCAGCGCATTCGTCAAGTCTTCCAGGTCGACGATCGCACCACGGCCAATATTGATCAGGATTCCAGTTCGCCGCATTTGTTCAAATTGCGGGCGGCAAAACATTTTATAAGTCAGCGGAGTGTGCGGGGCGGCAATCACCACAAAATCACTTTCACTCAGCAACCGCGGAAGTTGTCCCAGATCCCAGACCTCGGGCAGGACTCCGGGCACACTGTGCGTATCGACGTCGACCCCCATTAACCGCATTCCAAATGCCGACGCGCGACGCAAAATCTCGCTACCAATTGCACCGACCCCGACGACACCGATGGAACAGTCAGACAAGTGTCGATGGCAGCGGTCGATCGAATTCACGACTCCGTTTCCAAATACAAAATCAGACCGCTCAGTCTCACCTCCAACGGGTTCCCACCTGGCTTCGCGTTGATGTTGCAGATAGACGTGCAGATTGCGGGCGAAGCACAGAATGAAACCCATGACATGATCGGCGATCACATCGGAAAATAGCCCCCGCATATTCGTCATCCGACAGGGATGCTCCACCAATTCAGGAAACAGGTAATGTTCCAGGCTGGCGGTGGCAGTCTGGACCCATTCCAGCTGTTTTGCTGCAGCCAGCAATGGTGGCGTAATCTTGCCGAAAAATGCGTCAGCGTCGACAATTTCGAGCAGCGCCTGGTCGAAAGTTTCCGCATTCACCACCGACATGCGAGGTTCCGCTGCATTCCGGATTCGCTGCCAACGCGGTCCGTCGACGGCCGGATAGATGACTAATTTCGACATTTGCAGCCTCCAATGGCTCAGCGGGTGATTCGATCCCGGGCGGGTGACGTCGTCAGAGGTTTTCCGCAGCTGGTTTTCATGTCGCCAAGGTGTTTTTACCGCGCACGGTTAAGAATCAGACGT
>JAQGHT010001127.1 GCA_028291565.1 Planctomycetaceae bacterium
TGCGCCGATCAAATCGACACCAAGCGCTTGAGCCACGGCGGAAACATGCTCAAAACGCACCTTCGACGGGTCGGACAAAATTCGATTAACGGTTGCCACGGGGACACTGCTCAATTTCACAAGGCGACGAATTGGTATACCGAGTTTTCGGCGACGTTGATTCAGGGTAAGCGTAGAGATCTTCGATTACCTCCAATGAAATTGGATCACCAGTGATACATTCCGACAATTGGCTTTTGGTTACGCTTCCTGAATTTCACCATCCTCGTGTGCGTCAACTGTCACTGACCCAGGTACTCAAGCAGTCTCCGGTAAGTCTCTTCGGACATTTTCCATTTGACGGTTCGTGCTGGATGTGGGCTGGGTGCTCCTATGGCGAGAGTGCGAGACACTCCCAGGGCAGCTCCGGAATCGACGCTGGCCGTGTTGATCATCGATCCGATCGTCTGAATACCGGCCGTACCAGTGCCGGAATGGCCTGAACGGCAATCGGCAGTTAATTGGAAATAGCGGCCTCGCCCGCCCCAATCTTTGGCCTTTTCGATTTCGAACAGGACGCGATAGACAGGCAGATCGTCCGGCTCGCGATGCAGTCCGCCATGCCGCATCCCGCCTTCGGACAACGCGAGTCGCCGCTTGAGTGTGTATTTGGAGGCATTCACGCCGTTGCCGAGATTCGTCGCGGGGTCCGGCATTCCTGTCGAATTCTTGTAGATCAATAGTCGAACAGATTCACAGAGCGATGTCGGCACCAGTTTCAACTGGGGATCCAGTGCGATCAGAAACTGCATCAGCATGACTTCGGTCCCCTCGGGCAACGGCGGAGCGCCCGGCTTGAGCGAGATACTGCCGTGCTGCGCCGATTTGCGCCAATCAATCCAATTGGAATCGATCTCTTTCAGATAGGCTTCCAGTTGTGACCGCCCCTTGGGGAATCGAAGGAATACGCGAAAGTACGAACGTCCCTGGAAGGCTCGCATGTGCAGGAACACATAGCGACGCTCGACGTCCTCCGACCGCGTCGCCTGATAGAAATCGAGTTCCTGCCAATCGTCAGCATCCGTCAGAACTGTCGGCGGCAGATAGTTTCGCTGGGGATCAAAGTTGTGTGTGGTAGCGAAATGTCCTGACTGAATGGCCAGACGATAATTGTCCGGCAATTTTTTTAGAGTTTCCGCCGGAAGTGCCAAAGCCTGGATCACTCGGGCCAGTTTGCGACAGACTTCGTTGCGCTGCTCACGAGTCTCCAAGTCACCTTTGCGATCAATCTGACGCTGCATCATGAAATCGAACAAGGTCCACAAATCTCGTTGCAGCAGGACTCGCTTCAACGGATCGGATGAGTGTTTTTCGCCGTTCGTTTCGAGAAACTGATCGAGGAGTTTTTCCAGATTTGTGAGAGTTCCCGACTCATCGTAATACGATGTCCCACCCCAGCCGAGAAACTCGATTCGGTCGCCACCTTCGATCCGTGCGATCGGCATTCCTTCTCGTTTGGAAGGCAGCAAGCTGGGGCGGATCGTCGCGGCCGCATACAGGCGATTCCAAAGGTGTTGCGGATCGGCATCAAACATCGAAGGCGCATCCGCCGAACGAAGCGATCCCGCCAATTCGCCCGTGTGGTAATAAGCAGGATCCAGTTCCTCGAAGTCGGCGGCCCAGCTGGATGGCAACATCAGGCCGGAGAAGATTCCGATGCAACCCGCAATCAAAATGATCCGCATCGCACGCTTTCTTGAATCGCCGGTAGAGAACATTTCATTGCGATCCCCGGTTGGTGCCGCAGCGGTGAGGCTCCAAAGAAATCAGCAATCAAACAACAAGACACGCATCGCTTTGTCATGAGCGTAATCAGTTAGTAGAATGCGGTCCAGTCTGATACTCAATTCACGATCATCGCGTCCAATTCGCGAGACCGTCATTCTGAACGTCCGCGCCCACTTCGTCGCTAAAGCGGCTGCAGGACATATGTGCCCGAAAATCTGCGTGGGGACCTCGGCAATCAACTCGCGCCGTCGGACGCCGAAACAGAACTATGGCCTTACGAACACGATGCCTTTCCACGACTTTACAGTGCGTGTCTTCTCGTTCTATCTCATGTCGTTCTATCCCCATCTACTTTGCCCCGGCGCGACGGGGCAAAGTAGCGGCACTTCTTCGAGTTTTTCGGAGTTTAAATCAGTACCACCAGGCCCGCAACGCGAATCAGACAGCGTGCAACTCGCTACAACTGGCACAATCGGAACTAAGACAGTTGACGCCAGAATAATCGGAGCCGGCACAATCGGAGCTGACGATGGCGTTGTTGGAGTGGCTGGTTTACCATGGTCGATGCAGAATCTACGCATTTTGACTATCCATCCGCATTTAGCCCAAGCTGCCATAATCAGACAGGAATTCAGGATGCTGATCACCAATTGGTTTTTCTCGTTGGCCAGTCGACTTGTTGGACGTCAAACGAATTGTGCGAATCGCCTGACAGTAGCGCACCGACGGGCTGAATTGCGCGGGAACAATCGCCCCCGCAAGTCTTTACGGCGGAATCACTCTGGTATCATTGAGGCCCTCGAATCGCGCGAATTATTGACCACGATTACCGTGACGACAAATTTGGATGTCGTGAATCCGAATGATCAGCTTGTCAGCCTGCGTGAGGCCGTCGCGACCGCGAACAGTGATCCGGGGGCCGATACGATTGAGTTCTCGCCTGCTGCCAATGGCACGATTGTTCTCACGGCGGGCGCTTTGGTCGTGACGGATACCCTCACCATCCAGGGGAACGGCAGTGGTCAGACTCAATTGGACGCCCGTAATGCATCCCGGGTGATCAATTATACCGGTGAGACGGGCGATCTGAATTTAAACAATCTGTCGATTCTCAATGGCAACAGCGAGAACGATGGGGGCGGCGGAATTGACTTCCAGTCCTCAGGAGCTCTCACAGTGTCGCACAGTACCTTGACGGGCAACAATGCGGGCGGTTATGGCGGCAGCATTGATGCGCAAACTGGATCCGTCACGCTGATTGACTCGATTGCTTTCGGGAATCACGCGAACATCGGTGGAGGTCTCAACGCCCATTCCGGCGCGATCACTCTGATTGACAGTACAATTTCGGGAAACACGACGAACAATGGCGGCGGCGGAATCTATTCAAATGTCTCGTCAATTTCGTTAACGAACAGTACTGTTTCCGGAAATTCCGCGTCCTACGGAGGAGGCATTTTTGCCGGAGATGGTCCCATTACGTTGACGAACAGTACGGTCTCTGGGAATCAAGTCTCCGGTGCCGGGGGCGGGATTCTGACGCTCGACGGTGCGGTCACGTTGCTCAACAGTACGGTGGCATTCAATACGGCAAACAACGCCACGAATGGTGGCGGCGGTGTGGTCCTGATTGACCTTTCTACCAGCTTGATTGCCAAAAACTCCATCATTGCGAAGAACTTGCCTGCCGATGGCGTGGCGCCTGACGTCCGGTCCATTAACGGTGGTTCGGTGACGCTGACGAATTCGTTGCTTGGTAACAACTCTGGAACGACGCTGGTCGCATCTGCGTCACCAGATGGAAACGGCAATCTGATTGGCGGAGCCGGCGCGCTGGCGATTGATCCGTTGCTCGGTCCGCTCGCGGATAACGGCGGACCGACTTCGACCCATGCGCTGCTCGCGAACAGTCCCGCCATCGATCGTGGAAGCAATGCCACCGCCGCGGGACTGACGACAGACCAGCGCGGGTTGGCTCGAGTTTCGGGCACACAAGTCGACATGGGGGCTTATGAAGTCCAGATCCCCGTGGTCAATTTCAGCGTCGCGGCAGTCTCTGCCAGAGAAAACAATGGCACTGTGAATATCACGGTCAATCTGTCCCAGGCTTCCAATGAGGACGTAACGATTCCGTTCACGGTGAGTGGGACTGCGACGGATCCTGATGACTATACGATCGACGCCAGTCCGTTAATTATCCCGGCAGGCCAGACCTCAGGGACAATCGCAGTCCATCTCGTTGATTCGGACACCCTGGAACCTGATAAAACGGTGATTTTGACGCTTGGATCTGCGATCAACGCCGTTGCCGGGACGGTCACCAGTACGACTTTGACCATCAAGGATAAGAATGTCGTCCCGACGGTCACCTTCACGACTTCCGCGGCGTCTGCGGTCGAAGATAGCGGGACCTATAACGTGACGGTCAATCTGTCAGATGCCGTAAGCGTTCCCGTCACGATTCCGTTCACTGTTGGAGGAACGGCCAGCGATCCGGACAACTTCACCATCGACGCCAGTCCGCTGGTCATTCCCGCCGGACAGACATCCGGGACAATTGCGGTGCATCTGGTCGATTCCGCAAGCGTGCAGCCACCCGAGACTGTCAACCTGACATTGGGGAATTTGACAAATGCCACGCCCGGCGCAATTACCACGACCACATTGAACATTATCGATGTGACCGCGCTGCCGACCGTCTCGTTTGCTGCGAGTTCCGTTTCCACCGTAGAGAACGCTGGTTCGATCTCGCTGGTTGTCAATCTGTCCGCGGCATCGTCCCTTGATACAACGATTCCGTTTACTGCCAGCGGCACAGCGACCGATCCCAGTGACTATACCATTGCCACCAGTCCTCTGGTGATTCCTGCGGGAATGACATCAGGCGTGATCACCCTGCACGTGGTCAATACGGTCGGCTATGAACCGACAGAGTCTGCCGTCGTAACACTCGGCACTCCGACGAATGCCACGCTGGGCGCACAGCCTGCCGAAACGGTGACGATTCTCGACCTGGATGCATTCCCGATTGTTTCGTTCAACACCAGCACCTCACAGGTGAGCGAAACGGCTGGCGCCTTGGATCTGACAGTGAATCTCTCAGCACCATCGGCCTTACCGACAACCATTCCGTTCTCGGTCGGGGCGGGCAGTACTGCGAGCAACCCGGGCCACTATACCCTGGATACCAGCCCATTGGTGATTCCGGCAGGGCAGACTTCCGGGACGATCCAGCTGCATCTGGTCGATACGGTCGGAATTGAACCCAATCAGACTGTCATCCTGAATCTGGACACGCCAACCAACGGCACGCTGGGCACCACGACCAGCAACACTATCACGATTGTCGATAGTGAAGTTGTGCCTGTTGTGAATTTTGAAACGACCGACCAAATCGTCAGTGAAGGCATTGGATCAGTGAACGTCGTGGTCAAACTGAGCGATGTGGCGGTTCAGGATGTGACAATTCCTTTCAGCGTCACGGGCACGGCAACGGACCCTGCAGACTTTACGATCAGTGCCAGTCCGCTGGTCATTCCAGCGGGACAGAGTTCCGGCATTATCACTATCAATGTGGTGAATGATAGCCTGGTTGAAGATGACGAAACGATGGTCGTCACGCTGGGAACTCCCACCAACGCGGTCTTGGATGTCAGTTCAGTCGATACGCTGACGATCCGGGACAATGATTTCATCCCCGCCGTCTCATTTAGTGTCGCCTCGCAGAGTGTCAATGAGGCCGATGGAACGGCACTGCTGACCGTGAACCTGTCCTCAGCTTCCACTTCCAGTGTGACCATTCCATTCAGTATCCTGGGGGGAACCGCAAGCAGTCCGAGTGACTACTCTCTGTCGAACTCACCATTGGTCATTCCTGCCGGGCAGACGTCTGGCAGCATTCTTTTGAATCTGGTGGACGACTCGTTGATTGAAGGGACAGAGACAGTCGTTGTTACACTCGGACCACCGACTAATGGAACTCTGGGATCGAACACGACCCAAATCGTGACGATTGGCGATAACGATTTTAACACGCCGCCGACTCTGCCCGCCGGACAAGTTCTGTCGGTGCCAGAGAATTCGCCCGGTGGAACAGTCGTGGGTCAGGTCACTGCGACCGACACAGACAGTCCAGCTCCGTACAACACATTGACCTTCAGCCTCGCCAGCAATCCGGGCAATCTGTTTGTCATCAGTCCCAGTGGACAGATCACGGTGGCCAACAACGCGGTTCTCGACTTCGAGACGACTCCCACAGTGACACTGGGCGTCACAGTCACCGATGGAGGTTCTCCAGCGCTCTCTGTCACACAGAACGTAGTTGTCGACTTAGTCAACGTGGTGGAGCCCACCGTCCTCAGCGGCGGCTCTGGAACGGTCACGTACAACAAGTCTGCTGCCCCTGTGACATTGATGCCGAACCTGACGATCCTGGCTGGTGAAGGGGCAACAAGTCTGGGGCAGATCGTGATCAGCTATTTCGTGCAGAAGCGAGGCTCCCTGGCCGACTTCAAGCTTGGGAACGCGGCCAACCTGGGGACGGTGCAAGTCTCTGGTGCCACCGACTTCAAGAAAGCGGGTGGCATCCATACGGTCACCATTACCCTGAATAGCGGCGTCACCGTCGACGAGGTACAAGCCTTCCTGCGCGGCATTACGTTCAGCACCAAAACATTGGATCCCAAGAAAGCCGCTCTCGGCCGGAAAATCGACGTCCAGGTCGTCGACCGCCACACACCCGGCAATCCCAGCAATGTGATTTCAACAGAAATCAACGCGCAGAAGGCGCAGAAGGTCCGCTAGAGCCGACACGCTGTCGTCTTAGAGACTTAGACTTAGAAGCTGCCAAAGAACATGGCGAGCGGTGGGTGTATGGCCACTGATTCCCGGCATTTTGTCGGCTTCTAAACTTGTCACCTAATACGACGTCCCACCCCAACCGAGAAACTCGATTCGGTCTCCCCCTTGGATTCTTGAAATCGGGGTTCCTTCCCGTTTGGAAGGCAGCAAGTTGGGGCGGATAGTCCCGGCCGTATACAGAGTGCATCGGTCGATGTGATCAATGCACCCAACGAATAACATGCCGAAGTGCGATAGCCAACGACCGAATCGCAGTTCAAATCCTGTCGCCTCGATTAATTCGTAAACTTAGATCTCGTCATTGGTTGCGAAAGCCACTAGTGACGGGATTTAAACTTTATGTCCTCAAATCCGATACCGCCGTGGTGGCTTCCTGGTATTCTGATTCTGCTGGCCGCTGTTTCAGACTCTCTGCACTAGATTCAGTTGTCGCGGAACTGAACGACAAGAGTGGTCGTACTACAAGCGGAATCTCTTTCAAAGAGATTGGTCCTTCGCATCAGCGGTATTTCAGGAGGTGATAAGTCGTGATTCGTAACTTCAGGACGGTACTTTGGTTTTCCGCGCTGATTATTGGGATGGTCTTTGCCCCATCTCCAGTCTTCGAGTGCGAAGCTGATGATGCAACCGGCGCAGTGAAGGCTGAGCGGCAGTTGCCGCCGGGGGCGATCTTGAACCTCGGGGCGCCGCTGACTGACAATCGTAATTCCAAAGACGACGTGGGGGGGCCAAGCATCGACTACCCCTTGGCGTTCTCGCCAGACGGGGCGATCTTGGCAACAGGTGACTACCCGGCACGATCCTGGAATCGCTCGGTTATTCTGTGGGATGTGAAAGCCGGGAAGGAGCTGCGGAGACTACGAGTTGAAAGGGATGAGCTGAAGAGTCTCGCGTTCTCTCCAAATGGGGAAACGCTCGCGTGGGGCAGTTACGGAAACATCCGTCTCTGGGATGTGAAGACAAGTCAGATTCGGCTGCAACTGGATGCACCGGATAAAACGAACATTCGCTCGATGTGTTTCTCCGCCGACTCGCGACGACTTGTGACAACTGGCGGAATGCGCATTCATTTTTGGGACGTTGCGACGGGAACGGAAGCGCCGCGTATGGGGCCGCTCGACGCCCGGGCGCGCTCGGTGGCATTTTCGCCCGACGGAACGCTGGTAGCCGTTGCATCGGACAGGAGCATCTATGTGATCGACAGTGCCACGGCGGATGTTTTGAATCGCGAGCCGGATAACTCAGGCCGATCCGTGTCCGTTGCGTTCTCGCCGGATGGTAAACGTCTAATTGCCGCCGGTAGCAGCCGATTGATACTTTGGAAAGTCGGGATGTGGGACGAAATGCACATTATTAAGTCGGCGAGTCCATCGTTCTTCCATGTGGCATTCTCTCCCGCCGGCGATCTGTTCGCAGTAGGTAAATCTGGTTCGCTGGAGTTGCGCGGTGCCGAGTTGGGAACGCAAATTCTTGAATTCAAACCTTTTCGAGGCATCACCGATTTTTCATCAATAGCGTTCTCTCCAGACGGCAAAACAATCGCGACGTCAGACGATCGCGGTGCGGTACTCGTGTGGGACATTGCTCAACTCCGCACGCATTACCAAAAGTAATGACCTCGGCCAAGCTCTCTTGTCGATCATAAAAAGTTCAACAGCCATCCTGCTGTCCTGATTTCTCTTCGACAGCATATCGTATTGGCAGTATCGGACGTTGAATGTATTTGCCGTTCAGAAGTCGGAAGACGCATCGGTCCGGCACACCGACGCGGGCACCGGTTCAAGTGAAACTCAGTTCGCAACCAACCACATGGGACGAACGGTTCAATTAGTCCCGTTGCAATCGGCAGCACAGGATTTGAACTGATGCGTGCGCCGGGAACGGACAGGTTAAATCCCATCCTACCCATCTTGCCTGACGGCCGCTTTGTTTTTGGTAAACTTTTCCGAATAGAGTGAGTTTTCGGGCAATTTACTGGACCGCCCAAGTAAACCTTGCCGATTAGGTTGAATGATCCGATAGATTCTCTCGGAGCAGGATTTCTTCCAAGCCTCGTGCAGCTCAGTTGATTCGCTGAATCACCGCCTGCGGACGTTTGGTCAATTCTCTGTCGGCCCCCGCCGATAGCCTGTCGTTCAACTTAAGAGGAGTGGCACCGATGCCTGTCGCACAACGCTGCCTGTTGATGTTGGTTTTAGTTGGAACATGTTTCGCTGGCGATGGTTGGGCGCAGGATTATCGCTCCGTCGTGCGAACTCGAACTCGCACGGTCACGCGTACCGGCGGCGGGCATTGCCACCGTTGTCAGCGCGCTTTGCCCCAATGTGGTTGTGCTCAACCCATGCTGACGCAGCCGATCATTCCGACCTGTCCTGTCATCCAACCGGCGCCGGTCATGGTTCCGCAAACCACGATGCAGCCCGTTTATGAAACTCAATACCGGCCGCAGCAGGTCGTCACCAATCGAACGGTTGTGGAGACGCAATATCGGACCGAGGCCTATGCCGAAACGGTGCCTGTGCAATCCTTTCAGCAAGTGACTGTGGATGAGGGTCAGTGGCAACAAGTCTGGGTGGCCAAGCCCGTGACAAAGCAAATCGCTCAGACAACGTATCAGCAACGCATGAACTGCCGCACCGTACCGCAACAGGTGACACGCGTGATTCCACAAGTTTCCACCACGATGGTGCCCTATCAGACGG
>JAQGHT010000005.1 GCA_028291565.1 Planctomycetaceae bacterium
GGGACTGCTTGCCGTCTTTTTTTGCTTTTGTAGGATGGGCACTCTTGCCCGTCCTGTCTTACTTTGCGTCGCTATTGCAACGGGACGGGCAAGAGTGCCCATCCTACGGACTCGATACGTCTCCTGCTCACAGATCCCTGCGCAGTCCCTCGCCAGAAGCGTTCATATTCCAGGACGATGCGGCCCACGTCGTTGAAATGGGTGCAATCGCCCAGACGTTTCGGCGGCGGGACTTGGCGCGGATTTTTGTAGCCAAGCTCGTGAGAGATTGGGGCAGTTCGCTCCGTTTTCGCTCCGCTGCCCAAGGTTTGGCAACCTTGGCGACGTGAAAATCAGCGTCCCGAAACCCCTCACGGCGCTTGGCGTGCCCGTCGCGGAGCGGTCTTGTTGGCCTTGTGGCTCAAGGATCAGTGTGTTCCTTGAGTATTCGCCGCGATACGATCCTATTGGCACCCTGCCCTGTGACACCCAAAATGAATTTCAATCAAGCCGAAATTGCAGCCGTTTTCCAGTCAATCAGTTGACTCGAATTGCCGATCAAGCCTGGCCGAGCTTCGACAGTGCCACCGAGTGCAGGTGAAAATTTGAGGATGTGGTGAGATTGCAGTCGTCCAATTTTCGTGATGCAACGAATGAAATCTGAGCCCCGGCAGGATCCATTCTGGCCGCGAAAGTGGTCCTGTTTCTGACCGCGATCGACAGCCCAGCCCAGCCCAGCCGGGGCGGCCGAGATATCTTGCGTGACTTCCGCTTGAGCTGGCAGTCGCCCTGCTGGGCGACGCCGTGAGGGATTTTCGTAGCTGAATTCGTGAGAATTCAGGCCGATCGACGCGTCCCGCCCGAATCTCACGATTTCACCTACGAGGAATTCGCCACACGAGAATCCTTCACGGCGTACCCTGCTGGGGCTTGAGAGCAATTTCTACTCGCGAGAGCGCATTGCGAATGCATTGTCCGGGAGGGCGAAGCTCCGGCTGAGCCTAAGACGACCGCCAGGTCGGCGTCCGCCGAAGGCACAATTGAGGGTTTCAATGCCTCCGGCGGACGCCGAGCTAAAGCTCGCAAGGCTTCCAGGGAGCTTGGTTCCAATCGGAAATCAAAGATGTGTCGCAAACTCCTGTTTCACCACATTTTGCGTAAAGCCGCAAATAAGATTGCTCAGCAGGAGCTTCGCCCTCCCGATTCTTCGCCGTCTTCAGGACCATGCTTCCTAATTCCGCTATACCTGGGACCCGCCATACTGGACGTCGCGTCAAGTTACATCAGTGCCCTTATATTGCAGAAGGCTCAGATGATCCGAATCGAGAATGAACCTGTCTTGTTCGTCCTCGGGTAACTCGGCATCACGCATTTCTTTGCCTAGACGCACAATCTCCTGAAAGTCTGGATCGTCCTTGAATGAGTCTGTCATCCTTTTCTTCCTCGAAAACCAATGTGCCAGCAATTGGCCATTTCATCACTCCACGCGATGTGAAGGGATTTTACAAAACCACCGCACGCTACGCATTTAGGTCGTTTCCGGATGCCTTCGGATTTCACCAAGGATCCCAGCCGGTTGAGCAGTGCCTTGGGACAGCGCTGATTAAAGCATGTTGTCTGTTTTCCAATCGTTGGGACCGAATTGGAACCAAGTTCAATTTGGGGCAAGATCACGCGATTACTTTGGGACTGTTGTCGCTGAAGGCACTACTTTAATGCGGCGAATGAGTTTATTCTGAAGCGACGAGCCTTTCCGCGCCGCCCCGGAGCAGTGGCACGATCGTTGGAATTTTCACGCTCAGAACATTGTCACCCCCCGTAGGGCAAAGCCCGCATCGAATTGCTAATATTCGCAGATTTTCTTACAATTTGACGTGAAAGCAATGTTCTGTTCATATTCCTAAATCTCATCTTCTCAACATGCCTAATTCAACACAATCTGGCGGCGCGAGCACTAATTACGGAGTGTTATATCAGACTCTGTGGTGCCTCATGAAAGCCGCGCGCATCCGTGTCGGCAAGGGCGTTTTTCCGGGAACCAATACCGATGCATTGATCATATTGGAGCCTTATGGTGGTGGCGGGGACATTACACTGCAGACAACCATAACAGAAGTGGATCAGGTAAAGGCCAAAGCGGATCAGGGAACATGGTCTCTGCAGACGGTTATTCGTGACGTTCTCCCGGACCTCTTTCTTGCCATCAAAGACGATTCAACAACTTATCGCCTTCGATTTGTTACTGAGGGTACCCGAGGAAGGTGGGACGACGTTTACAAATTCTTCAGAAGAATTGGGGATTCTCCTGAACCGGACACTGTGTTGGGGGCCCTCGATGACAAAGTCGTGTTGAAGTTCCAGACGCGGCATACCACCAATTCGAACGAAACGGCATCAATTTTTGTCCATGAGTCCTATACAGAACGAACGCTCTTTGAGCTGATAGCTTCGCAGATAAAGTCCCGCCCAATGATAGCCCGGCAAAACCTGCCGGATGGTATTTTTCTTAAGCGGGTCTGGAAGTTGCTTGGCGCGTTTGAGTTTGAAGGTAACCAGCGACTCTTGGATGTGCAGAGAGAAATCGATCAGTTGCTATTGTCTGTGGTCGATCACCGGGACGACATCCCGCAGGTCAGGCAGGCGCTGGCGTTCTCCTTAATGGACAAGGCTGCGAGCGGTAATGCTGAAGTGACGGCCAAATCACTTTTCACCGAGCATCATCTGAATGCGCATTCTCTGCTCGAATGGACTTCACTGAGGAACCGGGCAAAACAAGATTTCGTGGAACGAATAAAACGCACAGGGTACGAGTCTAACCTCGACGTCAGGAAGAGTGATTCCGTCGAAATTGTTTCTTCATGGGATCCGTCGAGACGAGTTCTCATCTTTGCCGGGG
>JAQGHT010000033.1 GCA_028291565.1 Planctomycetaceae bacterium
CGACCTGCTTGACGGGTTGTCTAAAGATACGCTGGGCACTCGGCAAACCTTACTCGCGCAACTTGATCAGCAAGCCAACGCGCTCGATCAGACACGGTCGATCGGAAAACTGGATCAGTACTATCAGCAGGCATTTTCACTTTTGACTTCCGGAAGCGGGCGAAAAGTCTTCGATCTGGAACAAGAATCAGCCAAGTTGAGGACCGAATATGGACGATTTCGGTTTGGCCAGTGCTGCCTGCTCGCTCGGCGACTTGTCGAGGCCGGCGTTTCATTCGTGCAGGTCAACTGGAGTTCGCACGTCGAACCGATCGAAGACGGGGGCGACGGTGGTTGGGACATGCACGACCGAAATTTCATCCAACTGCAGGACCGGCATGGATGGATGCTGGACCAGGCGATGTCGGCCTTGCTCGCCGATTTAGAAACCCGCGGCCTGTTGGAATCGACGTTGGTCGTTGGGGTGGGAGAATTCGGCCGAACCCCTAAGATCAACGGCAGGGCAGGGCGGGATCATTGGCAACCCTGTTATTCCGCCGTCATTGCCGGTGGCGGTGTCCGCGGCGGCCAGGTGATCGGCGCGAGTGACAAGCTCGCGGAATATCCCGCCAGCCGGCCTTTGACGCCCGCTGATTTGAATGTGACGATTCTGCGTCAACTGGGGATTGGAACGGCGGAACTCACGGGATTTGGGTTGACTCCAACCGCTGATGTCATTGAAGAGCTGCTATAATTCCTCAACATGATTCTGCTTCTGGATAATTACGACAGCTTCGTCTTCAACCTCGCCCGATATTTGGAAGAGCTTGGCTGCGCAACTCAGGTCGTCCGCAACGACGCTGTCAGTGTCGGTGAAATTGAACGTTTGTGTCCACAAGCCATCGTGATCTCACCTGGCCCCTGCACCCCCAACGAGGCTGGCATCAGTCTCGAAGTTATCAGGCAGCTGGGCCCGGCCATCCCAATCCTGGGAGTTTGTCTGGGACACCAGGCCATTTCAGCGGCGCTCGGAGGAGCGGTGATTCGCGCCGCCGAGCCGGTTCACGGTCGGACGTCCTGGATCACCCATCATGCGAGAAACGTCTTTTCCGGGTTGGCAAACCCGTTCCGCGCAATGCGTTATCATTCACTGATCGTCAGTCCTGACGCATTGCCCGCTGAACTTTCCATCGTAGCTTGGACAACCGATGGAGTCCCGATGGCCCTCGAGCATCGATCATGGCCACTGTTCGGGGTCCAATTTCACCCCGAATCTATCCTGACGGAAGGCGGGCATCAACTTCTCGCAAACTTCCTGCGACTCGCAGGCATCACGCCAACTCAATTCCCTTCCAGGGAAATCACCGCAGAGTTCACCGAACCCGACTGGCACTCAACGCCAATCGAAGACTTGTCGTGTCGGCCGCTCTAGCAATAATTGAAAGTAGACCCGCCGAACGAAGACAAGACGCCTGATCTCGTCACTGTTCCCGCCCTCGAATGCTCAACAAGCGGCAAATCCGTCATTGCCCTACTTCCGGCCAGTCTAGGCTCGTTAGGCCCAATCGATTCGCAAGCTAATGATTCAGAGGTGAATTTGTGAATCAAGGCCCAATTTGCGCGCGAACTTCCGCCGATAACAAGCGGTAGTCCCCATCAAATCTTCAATTCTCTGTCAAGGGAAACAATTAGGCAGTCTAGCTCGAGTTTTCCGTCTTGGCTGGAGAAATAAAACGCAGAGACTATGATGGTCGCTCGCCTGCGGCTGCGGGTTTGACTGGTGCGATGCTGGCAGATTGAGAATTCTTGCTCTGCCAGAGTGCCAATCGAAAACTGCTTCTCGGGGAAATGGGCCATTTAGGAAAAATAGAAAAGAAAATTACCGGAAGAGGTCAAGGATATGATTTCGAACCGAAAGCCGTGGCGACTCGTCGTGCCGGTTCTTCTGACTCTCGTCGCAGCAGCGCAGATGTGTTCCGCAAAGTCCAATCTTGGCCCAGCCTGGAAGCGCAGCTACCAGGAAGCCGAGGCTGAGGCTCGACGCCTGGATCGCCCACTGTTACTCCATTTTGGTGCGACCTGGTGTGGCCCGTGCAAACAAATGGAAGCCCAGGTTCTGAATTCCGCGGAAGTGCGGCGGGCACTGAAAGATTACGTCGTCGCGGTGAAAATCGACATCGACGAACATCCCGAAATCGCACAACGTTATGGTGTCGATTCGGTTCCAGCCGACGTCATTATCTCTCCGACGGGAGCAATTCTCGACCCCAAATCAGTCGGCGGTCAAACGCGTGAGGCGTATGTGGCAAAGCTGATCGGGTCGGGGCAACGATATTTGGCCAGCCGTCAAACGACGCCTTTGCCGCCTGTGAATTCAGATCCGGTCCCGCCAGTCGCGCCGGTCAAAAAGAATCCCGATCCTCCGAAAGAACTCGTCATTGCCATGGATGGGTATTGCCCCGTCACACTTTGGCGCACCCGTCAATGGACAAAGGGCAACAAAGCCCACGGTGCCGACTATCAAGGGGTCCGATTCTATTTCCAGACCCGTGTCGACCGCGACGATTTCATCGCCGATCCTTCCCGTTATGCTCCACAACTCCTTGGCTGCGACCCAGTTCTGCTTCATGAGACTGAGCGGGCCATTGCTGGAACTCCGAAGTACGCCGCCTATTTCGACGGAGACCTGTACCTGTTCGCCGATGTGAATCATCGCAACCGTTTTAAGGCTGCTCCCGAACAATTCACCCACACGCGGCATGTCAACCTGGATGAAGTCGAACATACAGACACACGCTTGGGGATGAAGAACTGAGAATCGAACTTTCCAGCTAGAACGCGTGCTATGTCGCCACCAGAAATCCGGATCGGTGTACTTACTGTTTCTGACCGTGCGAGTCGCGGGGAATATGCCGTCCAGGGCGGTCCGGCAATACGGGAATGTTTGACAGAAATCCTTTCCTGCGAGTGGGTTGCGGTATCACGCGTTGTGCCGGACGAACGCCCGTTAATCGAGCACACGTTGATCGAACTGGCGGATTACGAAAGCTGCTGCCTGGTCGTCACGACAGGGGGCACTGGTCCCGCGCCGCGCGATGTCACTCCAGAAGCGACTGCTGCCGTCTGCAGTAAAATCCTGGACGGATTTGCGGAGCAAATGCGGGCGGTGTCGTTGAAGGTCGTCCCCACCGCAATTCTGTCGCGGCAAATCGCGGGTATCCGGCACAAATCACTGATTATTAATCTGCCAGGAAAACCCAGCGCAATTCGCGACTGCCTGCTGGCAGTTTTTTCCGCTGTGCCCTATTGCATTGATTTGATTGAGGGTCCCTACTTGACGACTCACGAATCGATCGTCAAGGCATTCCGCCCCAAAGTGCAATGACAGTCTAACCTCCACCGATCGCCGGTAAAAAATGCACTTCACTGGTCGGTTGGACCTTTTGTCTCAGTCCGAGACTACTCATATAGCCGTCAACTGCCACTGCCATTCCCGGCTTCAACTCATCCCCGGCACACAAACGTTCTGTAACTCCTGGAAATTGGTTTTCCAGCTCGCGCAGGATCTGCCGCACGGTCAGGCCTTCCACCTCGACCCGCTCCACCCCGTTTGTTAACGTACGCATCAGTGGCGGGATGAACACAATTGGCATGAAGTCGCTCCGCAAACGATTGAGAATAAGCGATGGAGATGCAGTCGGATCAGATCACATCATTGCAATTGTACGCATTGCCGATCGACGGGTTGTAATTCGCAACCACATTACTCCGATCTGACAATGGAATTCTGATCCGAATCGTATCTCGCCCTGGCGACAAATGCATTGTGGCCTTGAGGATTCGCGCGGCAAGCTGCATCACATGAATCGGCCTCCAAGATGTCCGACGGATCGTCACCGACAAATTCTTCGATACCGCTCAGTCAACAATTGTTTTGGCTCGCTTTGCCGGTCCTGGGTGAGCAGCTGCTGATTCTGGGAGTGGGGCAGTTCGACACTTTTCTAGCGGGACAGATCGACAAGACGGCCACTGCCGCGGTCGGGGTGGCCGCTTATGTTGGGTGGGCCGCCACGCTCATGTTTTCACTGGTCGGAACGGGGACTTCGGCATTGGTTGCCCGAGCTTGGGGTGGCGGAGATCGCGCATCTGGAAATCGGATTTTCAATCAAGCTGTGCCGCTGGCGATGATTACCGGATTGCTGGCTTTGGGATTGATCTGGAACGGCGCGCCGATCTTGGCGACGGTTCAAAATCAATCCGGGGAGGCGCACGAGATCTGTGTCAATTACCTGCGGATGGATGCCTTGAGTCATCCCTTCTCCGCCGTAATGCTGGTCGGGTCCGCCGCGTTACGCGGTGCCGGTCAAATGCGGATCCCGCTGCTGATCATGCTGATCGTCAATATCGCGAATGCCCTGGTTTCATCCTGTCTGGTATTCGGTTGGGGGCTGGAATCCTGGGGCGTCAGCGGCATTGTAGGCGGGACGGTGTTCGCTCGGGTGCTCGGGGGCATCCTGATGCTCGCACTGTTGATCCGTGGGCACCAGGGCCTGCAGATTCAAATCCGCAATCTCGTCTTTCATTGGGAATCGGTGTCGCGGATTCTCAACATCGGTGTCCCAGCCCTGGTCGACAGTGGCTGCACCTGGATCGGCCATTTTACTTTTCTGGCAATCGTATCCCACCTGGCTCAGGGCGATCTCGGGGAGGCAATTTTTGCCGCCCATTTCATTGGTCTCGAAGTGGAAGCGCTGACTTATCTCCCGGCGGTTGCCTGGGGCACGGCAGCGGCGACACTGGTTGGTCAGTCATTGGGCGCCGGTAACATTAAGGATGCTCGGCGGATCGCGCATCTCGCCGTATTGCAATGCGGGGTCTTGACGGCCTGTGCTGCCGGCTTCTATTTCTTCGGCGCCCACCTCGTCTATCAGGTCATGAGTCGAGACATCCTGGTTCGCGAGATTGGCGTGCCTGCACTGCGGTTTCTCTCGTTCTTTCAGATCCCTTTGACAATGCTCATTATCTATATCTTCGCACTACGCGGCGCCGGAGACACTCGAACCCCGATGCTCATTACAATCGGTTGTACACTCTGTATTCGTGTTCCAGTCGCGTACCTCTGCGGAATCGTGCTCGAAGGAGGCCTGATCGGTGCCTGGACCGGCATGGTTGTGGACAATTGCGTCCGTGCCTCAATCTCCACGTATCGCTATACGAGTGGCAAATGGATTCACATTAAAGTCTGACTTGGGCCAGTCATTGGATTCCGCTCAGGACCGGTAAAGTATTGACAGTGCCGGTCCTGAGCACGCTTGAAATAGGAATGTAAAACAAACTGGGCTTTTGACAAAGTGGGATGGATAATGGAAACTCATTCCGCCTGACGTAAGTCAATCGCGGACCGGCAGGTGTGCTCATCCCAAAGCATGATTTCTACTGCGCACTTGGGAAAGACCTGGACCACGCCCGCCAACCTGACGAAAGCCCACACTGATGAATGACGAGTCTCAATTCCATCGCCGTCAATTTCTGGGCACCGTGGTCAGTGCGATGTCTCTGGCGGCTGGCGGCGGCACACTGCGTGCCGGCGCGGCTGATCAGAAACGCCCCAAGGTCGCAGCGGTGGTGACGGAATTCACTTATCGCAGCCATGCGCATGTGATCCTCGAAAATTTCCTGGAACCCTACTATTTCAATGGACAATTGACCGATCCTGGCGTCGACGTGGTCAGTCTCTACGTCGATCAATTTCCCAAGGGCGATATGGCTCGCGGCGTTGCCAGGCAATATGGAATCCCGATTTATCCGACGATAGCTGGTGCATTGCAGGTGGGTGGCGACAAGCTGGCCGTCGACGGCGTGTTATCGATTGCAGAACACGGAACGTATCCCGAGAACGATCGGGGGGCGGTGATGTATCCGCGAAAGCGATTTTTTGACGAGATTATTGCGGTGTTTCGCCAGAGTGGCAGGGTTGTGCCTCTGTTTAATGACAAGCATTTGTCCTACCGCTGGGACTGGTCCGCCGAAATGATGCAGGTCGTTCGGGAATTGAAAATCCCGTTTATGGCGGGCAGTTCCGTCCCTCTGGCCGAACGCCGTCCGCCACTCGAAATCCCCGGTGGACAGGTGATCGAAGAAGCCATTGCCATTCACAGTGGGGGACTCGAACGATACGACTTCCATGGTCTGGAAGTTCTGCAATCAATGGTTGAAACCCGGCGCGGTGGTGAGACTGGCATCAGTGAAATTCAATTGCTTGAAGGAGCCGACGTCTGGCGGGCGGCAACCGAGGGACGCTGGAATTATAAGCTTGCCGAGGCCGCGATGACTGCGGGGGCGGGAAAGAATGTTGGGCCGCTGGAAGATTTCATTGAACCAGGCGAAACCGAACGGGAACCCGTTCATGTCATTCTGATCAAATATCGCGACGGCCTGCGCGGGGCTGTCCTGCGGATCGGCAACAATCCTTCACGCTGGAACTTCGCCTGCCAGATTGCAGGAAAACCAGCCCCACTGGCCACCAGTTTTTACGTTGGCCCCTGGCTGAACAGGAATCTTTTCAAGGCGCTGTCGCACGCTATTCAAACGCTTATTCGCAAAAAGCAGGCTCCGTATTCCGTCGAGCGCACCCATTTGGTCACGGGAATGCTGGCAGCCGCAATGGATTCGAGGTTCGAACAACACAAATTGTTGGCGACACCGCATCTGGGCGTTGCCTATCAATCTGACGACTATCGAGCGATGCGCGAAATGGG
>JAQGHT010000056.1 GCA_028291565.1 Planctomycetaceae bacterium
GGCCCCAGGCAGTTCAATGCCCAGCCAGGCATTCGCGGCACAATCGTAGGCCAACCAGTATGGCTGGCCATCCACATTCGTCCGAGCCCCCAGCAGGACCATGTCCCAGTCCGGGAGATAGATCGTCTCACGCGAGGGAACGGCACCGTGTTCCATTGCCTTGGGGTCGAGCCACGTGGTCTGCACCGTCTGCAGATCGTATGCCAGAACGTTACCTCGTTTCTTCCCGACATTGCTGAAAAAGAGCAGCCGATCACGCTTGGAATCGTATGCCAGTCCGATCTCATCGGCTGACTTCTCGGGAAGTTTTTCGGAAAGAGCGAGCTCCACCCAGTTGCGTGATTCTGCATCCAGGCGCCAAAGCCCGTCGCCACCACCACGTTTGCTGGCCCACACAATAGCCCCCTGGGGCGTGCTGCAAACGGTGTTGGTGTAGAAGTCAGGACGAAACGGATTCTTCACGGAGCCTCGGCTCCAACGGCCCCAGAACGGATCAAAAAAGTAGGTGTATTCATGAGGCACATAGACCATTTGTTTCAACCGCGAATCGTAGCCCGTGGACTTGTAAGTATGCCCGGTCATCCACGGATTGCCGTTAAAACTCGATTCTCCATGCACTTGATCATTGCTGTAGACAAACTCAATCGGATATTCCGGTGCGAACGGAATCGAATAACGGTCAGTTCCCAGGTCATAGACTTGCGGCGCCGTGCCGGAGTAGGCGGAATGCCCGCCAGAGAATCGCACAATCCGATCCAATTCGGGCGCCAACACGGCCGAGCCCCAATCCATATTCATTTCTGGCCGCTTGGGCGTCTCACGCAAGACCCAGGTGTTGGTGGGTAATTCGCGAAGTTCTCTGGCGACGCGTTGCGGGTCCGCGGGCGGCACGTCACGCGTGTACCAATTAGGATCATGGGAGAACTCGCGGCGGATTACGGAATCAGGCGGAAAGCTCAATTGATTTGTTTTCTTGGGATCCGAAGCAGACGCGTCAAATCGGCAGATCCAGGCGACGTTCCGCTGATCCAAAAGCACGGCAGTATCGTCAGCATCGACTGCCGAAACGAGACATCGATTGGACAGCGGCACGGGTACCGATTGACCGGTAAATTGTTCGATCAAGTTCCATTGACTGGTTTCAATGTCGTATGTCCACGCTTCGAGTGGCAACGGCCGATACAATGACGCGACATACTCGGTAGTCGAAGTGTACGTGTAGCCCCCGAGCAACAGCAGTTTTTTCACACCAGGCAGCCAATGTAAGGCGTGCCCGGCCCGCGGTGCGGGGGCCGATTTCGGGAGCTGCAGTTCCCAGCGATTCTTGACGACATCAAAGGTCCACGTATCGTTCACAAGCGAGCTGAGAGTATCACCACCAAACAGCAGAATCATGCGATGGATTGGATCGTAGACCAGCTGCGAATTCGCCCGATTCCGAGGCTGCTCGGCGACGTTCAGCTGTTGCCATTTGTTCGTCGCGGGCAAATAGGCCCACGTTCCGGGACCGCCGCGTGGACTCGTCAGATTCCCGCCGCCGAACAGGATGAACCGCTGGTTGTGGTCGTCATAACACATCGAACTCCATAATAGAATCCCACCCAGTTGGGACTCCGGGTGCGTTTCCGGCGCGAGATCACTCCATTCGCGTTTGACAGGATGATAAGCAAAGGTGTGACCACCTGCGTAAAACACAAATCGTTCATTGACGGGATCGTAATCGTACTTGCGGCCCAGCGAAAATGTCCCATAGATGGTCCAGTTCGGCCGCACATTGCCTTCGGTGTCTTGAAAGCGAAATTGCTCGTCCTTCCATGTCGGTGCCTGGCACGCGCCCACTAACGGGCCCCAGGTTTTGCCGACAGGAAATTGATTTTCCCAAGTGTTTGACTGCCGGTTCAGCGCTAACGTGTCATAGGAACGCGGCTGGCGATACTCATTCGAATGCGTCCGGCCCCCGAGGATCAGGAACTGCTTGAGTGCCGGGGAGTAATCGATTGGAATGTCGGTTCTCTGCCCGATCAGAGCCGCACCATCCAGCCGCCGCCAGGTATTTGGCGGCGGAGTGGCAACGTCATCCGCAATGGCCTGGCAATTAGGACTCGCGAACAACATGATGAAGACGACAGGAACACATCGCAAGGTGAGTGGCATTTCCGAGCTCCGGTTGACTGTGGATTCATTTCACAAGCTTCCAGCCTGTTTCTTGAACTTCCAGACCTGTGTGGCCCCGGTAAGCATCGTAAACCTGTTCCATTTCTTCAATGGAGTCAAAGAACCCCACGATGAACGCCGCGCTGAAGGATTCGCCCTTCTTGATCGGCCGACCGCCGAATTCTTCGATCATACAGATGTAGCCGCGCTGATGACACCAGGCTTCGGACACGACATCGGGTTGCAGAGTCATCCCGGCCAGCCAGGGGCCCTGCTGACCGGTTTTCGGATCGCGAATGTGATAGGCTCGGATGAAGCGTTCAGGCATTTTTGTGACTCCGCGGGCAAAGAGAAACTTTTCATCTGGTGCGAAGTCTTTCAGGAATTCCTCGGGTTGAATCTTCCCGAGATAGCTCAGATAGACCTCGCTGAACGAGTCCCCCTTGTTGTGTTTGATGTGGCCGGGCAAGTCGATACGTAAGAACATCGCGGGACTGTCATTCACCGCAGTGATCCGGTCGCTGGAAATGAAATAGCGTTTCCCCTCTGGGAAGACAATCGTTTGCTCCCACAACGAGCCGACCTGTTTGCCGGGGGCGGCAATTGTGTAGCGGTGACTTTGCTGGATGGCGGTGAAGTTTTTGCCGCGAATCACTTTTGGTGTCAGCTGTTTGGCCTGCGTGCAGATCTGCGGTCCTTCGATCGAGCGCTTCGCGGTTTTACCGTGATAGAGGTTGTTGATTTCGTATTTCAGATCCCCCTTGAGCTGATCGCGGTAGGCCGCGTCGGATCCGGGTTCCATAATCCAGTCGACGATATCCAGTCCGAACCCGAGGTCATGGAAGCCGGTCTTACTGTCAATGAGTGATCCCGATTCAATGCCTGAGACATACCCTCGTTTCTTCACGGCAGCCGAAAGCTGGGGAGTCGTCAATCGAATCCGATCGTCGTCCTCAGTGACTTGCGGTGCGAGTTTCGCCGAGTCCTGGGCTTGAAGTGTCGTCAGTTTTGAGATTCCTGTGGCACAGATGACCGTCAATAGAAATCCGAAACAGAGGCCGCGTGGCAAGTGGAGGCGCATGGTGTCATCCTTTAATGGAGATGGGGGCCAGGTGGTTCCACGTTCATGGTTCGTCCCAGCTGGACAAACAATGAGTCTGGACCACCTGACCCCTGAGTTGTTTCATCAGACGGCAGCGGTTGGACGCACAAGCCAGAGGCTTATGCTACGACATCAATTCACGAATCGGTTCGGCTCCCATCGCGACAGAATAGGGTCGCCCCAATTTGTCGGGAACACGTGTTTCGGGATCGATTCCCAGCAGTTCATAGATGGTCGAGCAAATCTCGGTGGTGCTGACCGGGCGGTCTTTGACGTAGGCGGCCGTTGCGTCGGAAGCTCCGACGACCGTCCCACCTTTGATCCCGGCCCCGGCCAACATGCTGCCGTAGCAATAGGTCCAGTGATCGCGACCGCCATTTGCATTGACGTTTGGTGTTCGGCCCATTTCGCTCGTGACGAGCACCAGCGTTTCGTCCAGCAAGCCGCGCGATTCGAGATCTTCCAGCAGTGCCGAATAGACCATGTCGAAAATCGGCAGCTTGTTGTTCTTGAGAATGCTGAAGTTCTTCTGGTGCGTATCCCAGGCATCGTAATCGATCAGCGTGGGACTTTCATAGAGGTCAAAAGTGACGTTCACAAATCGTACGCCTCGTTCCACAAGTCGGCGGGCGACGAGAGCACTATTTCCAAACAGCGTGTTGCCATAGCGTTCGACAATCTGCGGCGATTCCTTCCGCAGATCGAAGGCGTCGGTCAGTTTGGAAGCTCCCAGCAAACCCAGGGCTCGCTGTTGGGTTTCGCTGTAGCGTTCGATGACTCCGGAAGTTTCGAGGCGACGATGCTCGTCATCAATTTGCCGCAACAGGTCTTTGCGACGGCTGAGGCGATCGACCGTGATGTCCGTCGGCAGACGGCTGTCTGGCAGCAAGGGGATACCGCGGACCGTGCACGGATTGCCTGCGGCCGGCTTCAGGCCCGCATCCAGGGTGGGATTGCATTCGGTGGTAAAGGCGTCGTAACGCTTCCCAAGGAAGCCTCCATAAGGGCCGCCGCGACGGAACTTTTGTCCCCAGCCGAGCCAGTTGGGCATGTAGACATAAGCCGGCAACCCATTGGGACCCGAATCCGTATTGAAGTACTCGCAGACGGAACCGATGCTGGGGGGATCCGTGTCATGGGGATGCTGGTCCGGCAGCGACGCCTCCAGACCGGTATAGCTGGGCAGGCAATTATGGCATCCTGCCTTGTGATTGAGAGAACGAATCAGGGCAGTGCGGTGCATCCAGTTTGCCGTTTTCGGCAGGTGCTCGCAAACCTGAATACCCGGGACATTGGTGCTGATCGGAGCGAACTCAGACCGGGCACCGGCCGGGGCGTTGGGCTTGAGGTCGTACATATCCTGAGTCGCGGCACCACCGAGCAGGTACAGGACGATCACACTCTTGGCCTTACCATGTTGGGCTTGTCCCGCAGCCTGGGCCGCCAGAAGCGCTTCCTGATTGAAGGCGCCACCCAGAAAGGTCAGCGCACCAGCCGCCAGAGTTTCTCGACGGGTTAGGCCGTCACAACAGCGTCGCGGGCTGCCGAGCATTCGAAAGATGGGTGCCATGGGAACTTCTCCTCGTCAGAATGTGGGTCGCCGCATTGCAACCTGCAGAGATGACTGTGGTCCGTTATGAGCTCACCTAGAGCGTATTAACAAAAAGTTTGCGCTTCTCCGCTGGAGTCCCGCCTTGAGGAGGCGCATGCGACTCTACGAGGCCTGTCCGCGCCGCCTCAAGGCGGGACTCCAACGGAGCAAACATTCGGTCAAAGCGCTGTAAAAAATCCGTCATTCCGAGTTCATCACAAAACGTGCAGCAATTCGATACCGACTCGGGGAGGCGCCTGCCAGTAGACATATGCATGATAGTTGATTTATCGGTCCAGAACAATTCTAATCCGGATGGAAATTGATTCCGCGTCGAACGATCTGGCACCGACTGGGTGCAATCCCTCTCAAA
>JAQGHT010000064.1 GCA_028291565.1 Planctomycetaceae bacterium
AGCCACAGATTCACACAGATGAAACACAGATTTCCATACAAGATCTCCGTGAAGTAGGATGGACATTCTTGTCCGTCACACGCTCCGTCCCGTTAACCAACCTCCGATGTAGAACGATCAATCTGGAGTGACTGCAGCATTGCTGGGGGACGTCAAATGGTTCAAATCAAATCCATTCTCCTACTCACCTCGGTTCCCTACGTATTGAAAAAATCTGTGTTTCATCTGTGTGGATCTGTGGCTAAATCCGCATTTTGTCGGTCATTGAAAAGGGTTAACGGCGTTGGGTGGCACTCTCGGCCGACCGCGCCTCACGGGGGTTTTCAAGGAGACAAGTCGGGAAAATCCTCGGGAAACGCAAAAAGTTCCCGATATCGAGCGGGACTAGCTTTCGCAGTAATGGCGAGAATCTCGATCATCAACCTACGGCCAATATCGACAAAACCCTTCGAACGGGTGGCTATTTGGAACCTTGAAGTGTGGCCAGCGGTGGCGGCGTCAGTGGTTTGGGAATCACGGGCGCGTTGGCGATCCCGGTGAACGAAGTGGGATTTTGATTCCCCGGTTGAAAATCAATTTCAACCGTCAGTTTCACAAGCACCGCCGATCCAGGAAACTCCATACGTGGAGATTTGCTGACCAGCTCGTTTGGCGTATGTGCTTTAAATGTGGCTTTTGTGGTGAACGTCGGAAGACCACCCAGTGTGAAAGTGGATGTGACTGTCTTTCCATTTTGAACCATTGCAACCGTGCCACCATCAAAGTAGTCATTCACGGTCGTGATAGTCCACGTCCCGTCCACATGAGGGAAAACAGGGGCTGACTTTTTTGCATGGACGGCGGCATCGATGACCGCGTGGTCCGTAGGGGCATTGCGACTGGCCGCGGATAACAGTGCCCGTCTTTCAAGCCGCTCACTTTCGAAGCTCCAGATGTGGCCCAGTTTCGGGACACGCCGGACAAAATGGGGGGCGACCAAACCCACGCACCTGAGCAAACTGGAAAACCACATGAAATCCACTCCCTGCCTGCTGTCTGTTACTGCTGTTTGTTACGCGGCCCTCCTTATCAAGCGTAGAGAACCGCGAGCCAAAGTCAACTTACTTCCTTTGCTTGGAGTGAATTGTGATGAAATTGGAGCGCCATTATCTCCGGCCGAAGTGGTCAGGCCATCGCGGTCTCATTGCCCGAACCAGCCAGCAGATAATCTGCGACAACATCCCGGAACGTCGCTCGTTGCGTAGAAATCACTCCAACTCAGTGAGACAGATGTGAACATCTTGAAAGAATGCTGGATAACGAATTGACTGTCATCGTTCTCGTTATGACAATTCCGGGATTGGCTTGCCGGTCGGGAGAATCGGCATGGGGCGACCTCGGAGGTCGGGATAGGTCTGTTGGAGGTCGATCCCGAGAAAATGATAGATGCTCGCCAAGAGATCGTTGGGGTCGTGAGGACGATCGATCGGAAATTCCGCTTTCGCGTTTGTCGTTCCGATCACCTGCCCCGTTCGCATTCCGCCACCGGATACCAGGACCGACATGGCACTCGGCCAATGATCACGACCGGGTGCCCTGGATTTGGGTCGATAGGTCAATAGTGGTGCACGCCCGAATTCGCCGGCGACCACAATCATCACTTGTTTGTCCAGGCCGCGTTCGTAGACATCTGCAATCAAGGCCGAGATCGCCTGGTCAAACGCTGGCAGTCGAGCTCGCATTAATGTCGGGATGCTGCCGCCGTCGCCGTGATCGTCCCACGTTACCGATGCTCCCATTTTTTGCATTTGGACGGTGACGAAACTGCAGCCTGCTTCAACCAGTCGCCGGGCCAACAGTGCCCGTTGCCCCCATTCGTTCCGGCCATAGCGATCTCGAGTGGACATTGATTCTCTTCGAATATCAAACGCCGCCGCCGTTTTGTCGCTCGTCAACAGGTCTAGTGCCTGCTGTTGGAAACGATCGTTGGACGCCCCACCCGCGGCGCGATCGAGCCCTTCTCTCAACCGATCCAGGCCACGTAATAGAGTGACCCGATCATCCAGCCGGCCGGCGAATTGTTCATCCAGCGTCAAATCCTGGACTTGAAACTGTCCCGAATTGGGATCCGCGGAGACGACAAATGGTTCACCCGCCTGTCCCAGATACGCACTGCCGCCGCCCTTCAACCGTCGTTCATTGGAAATGTAATTCGGGATGCCGACATGTCGGTTTTCGCGGGATTTCGCGACGATTGACTCCACTGTCGGGAACTTCGAAACAGGATCGCTGATATTTTGCGGCCGGCGACCCGTTAAGAATCGACCCGCAGCTCCGGGATGGTCCGCGACATCGTGTGAAATGGATCGGATCAGGTTGAACTTGTCAGCGATTTTTGTATGTAACGGAAGCAATTCGCAGACATCCAGCCCCGGCACAACGGTCTCAATCGGCAGAAACTCGCCCCGATATTCTGCGGGGGCACGCGGTTTCATGTCGTAGGTTTCCAGCTGACTAGGGCCACCTTCCAGCCAAACCAGGATGACCGCATTGTTCTCGCCATTGGGCCGAACACTCTCTGCCTGGGCTCGTAGCCGATACAGGTCGCCTAATCCCAAGCCGCCGAGCAACAATGATCCTGCCTGCAGGACGGAACGGCGCGAGACTGGGCCTCGACAAATATTCCTACGGTCATGCATCTTGATTTTCACCCAATCGTGACGGAGGTCGAGCGTTTTCATAATGCGAGTCATTGATTGTCTAATAAATGACCAAACATATCAACTGCGGCTTATGAAATTGTATGCACGATTCCACCAGTGGAACGGCGAGGTGACTCCAGAATTTGAGACACTTTTCGCCGAGCCCCCTCGCGTTTGGATTCAGCGGCATGGCATTTTCCAACAATTCAGTGCCTTCTGCGGCGTGTGTGCGATTCGAATGGAATTTGAAATCTGAGATCTCAAATTTCAAATGAATAGAGAACCAAGGGACTCGAAACGCTCCGACCAACTGCGGGGATCAGCGAAAAGTGTCGAGTCTGCACGTGCTATTCTTTTCCGCCGTTATCGGCAATTTTGCTGCCCCCCTTTTTCCTCGGGCCTACGGGTATGACCGGTACGAGGAAAAAGATGACGATGAGGAGGAGGACGAAAAAGACAACGAGGACGGGGATGAACGGTCGTTGGCGATCTATCATCAAAATTGCGAACACCTGAAAAAGTTTGAGGCGCTTCTGGCCTGGCAATCAGAACTCAGGCCATGATACGGAAATGTAAACCTCTTTCTTCTGGACGTCCGGTTAGTTAATGGACTTTTGCTGATTTCCACTTTGCAAACACAATCACGAGACACCCTGTAGGCGAGTCTCTCCGAGGCTCGCAAGAGCGACTCCAAGTAGGACGGACATTCCTGTCCGTCCTCGATGCCGTGGGGCGAATACACTTGTTCGTTATGTCCAGTTCGGCCGTATAAAACTTTAGTCCAGTAAACACAAAACACCACCGACAACCAGTCCTCCTATGACTCGAACAATCCTGCTGCTGATCTGCTTCCTGTTCATTCTCTCCGGCTGTGGACAGCCCAATCAGGCATCACCGTCCGTTGCCTCGGCCACGCCCCCTCAACCGGCCAGCAGTCCGGTTAATCTCCCTTCGCCTCCACCAGCAACCACGAGCCCGGCGAACGCGGCAAACGCAAAGATCATCGACCTCACTCCCAACACCGTCGCGAAACTACGCCCGATGCTGCAGAAGATGGAGGGCACTCCATATCTCTGTATCGGAGTCACTGCCACCGAGAACTGCACGGGATATCGTTACGAACTGGACCTGAAATCCGAACTGACGCCTCCGAACGCAGTCGTGACCACGGTCGATGGCATCCAGGTGGCAATCGCCCCGGACGACGTGGCCTTTCTCAAGGGCACCACTCTCGACTACCTCGCCCAACCCGGCGGCTTCGTCTTCAACACTCCCCATCCCGATACCTCGCTGTTGCGAGAATACCGCGAGAAGCAGGCCGCAGAAGAACGGCAGCGACTGATCGACATGGAATTGGTGAAGTCCGTCGATCCAGTCCGATCGGTGGCAGAACTGTTGACTCCACGCCGACAGGCCGCTTACGAGCAACTGCAGTTATGGTGGAAGTTCAATCAACCGGCCGCACACAGCGAGTACTACACAACCGTCGGCCGAGTCGACCGCTACCACCTGCCCGACGGCCAATGGCTGACGGTCGTCTTCCGAGGCGAGCCCGACCAGCAGCAAGGAGCCTTCTGCCTGATTCAAGACGATGGCCGGCAGAGCCTCCCCTTCCACGGACAAAACCTGATCGACGAGGACGACCAGTTCCTGGACGTCAACGGCGACGGCCTGCCCGAGATCGTGGCGGTCCAGACGATGGGCCATCACGCAAAAGACGATAAGAAGCGAATCGCCTGCGAAGGCACCAGCCTCGACATCATCCCGATCGCGGCCGCCCAAACCCCGCTACTGAGGATCATCTTCGACCCCCGCCCCTTCAGAACCGAATCCACCTGGCGCTGGCAACTCGTCCCAAGTTCCGCAGCAAGCCAATCCCGCAGCCCGACTCTCCCGAGCCAGCAGCCAACGTCACCGCCCGACTCACCAGACGCTGCACGCCCACCAGCGACCGAGCCGAGTGTCCAAGACGTGATCCTCGAACGACAGCAGAACGGGAAATGGACCACCCAAGCCAGGTTCGTCTGGTCCCCAGCCACCCAAAACTACCAGGGCCCGAGTGGTTCGATAAAAGACGGATTCATCGCCAGCACTAAGTCGCTGGAAACGGCCGATATCGAACGATTCCTTCAGTCGGCAGAAGTGCAACGCAATTGAACGAATCTGCGTGCACTCTTATCTTGTTCAGTTTGCGTTACTCTTTTCGAGACTGCGTTGCGCTTTAAACGCAGCTTGAGTCCCAGGATAAAAACGGAGCACATCCTTCAGCAGGGAAATCGCCTGGGCTCTGTCGCCCGAGTTGGCAAAATGACGTGCTCGAGTAAACAAGACATCCGCACGCATTTCATGATCGCCTTGACAACGGCAGCTCCGACGAAAAGAACCGCAGCAATTAGGAATAAGATAAATGCTTCAATTTCATGAATTGCACTTTTTGCAGCGATTAGAACTGCCATGCCCACCAGAAATGCGAGACCACTAAGTAGAAATAAGAAATTGCGCATGTGGATATCTGTCTCCGCTTGAACTGGATCTGCAGAATCGATTCTTCGTTTTCCGCCAGCATACACCTTTGTTAGCTGCAAGGCTGAGCCGTTAGGGTAAACTGGAAGTGCTGGCAAAACAAGGCAAGTTTTCACATTCACCTCGTAGCGATTAACCCAGCAAATCGTAGGAAAACGAAGGACAGGCGCTCCGAAGATTGAGATGTGGAAGACGTAACATCTGGTTGTCCGTGATTAGAATTCGCGACGAGTCATGGTCGATATCGGGACCGACAGGCACCAGTACTGCCTGGGAACGCATTTCTTCACGGAAGATCGATCAAAAGGGCGGGTGCCGGGAGAAATGTTGGCGCAGTTTGGCACCAGTCGATATGAAATCGTGAGGTCAGAACTGAAAGTGTAGAAATGACCGTGAGCTTACCCGGCATTGGGGGACGTAAGGACCGAGGAAATAATAACTGTCCGAACTATTGACAATTCGTTATTGAACCACGGATCACACAGATTACACGGATGAATTCAAGTGAGCGACGTAAAAATGCACATTCGCCAGGGATTTCAAATGTTCTATCTGTGTAATC
>JAQGHT010000079.1 GCA_028291565.1 Planctomycetaceae bacterium
GATAGTCCACGATTGGCAGTCGCGTCGGAACAGGAACATCAGGAGAAACTGCAAATGTAAATTCAACCATCGTGAAACTCGCAGTGGAGTCGAGCAGGTCACAATCAGGGCGACTTACTAGTGCTAAT
Source organism: Planctomycetaceae bacterium (assembly GCA_028291565.1). GTDB lineage: Bacteria > Planctomycetota > Planctomycetia > Planctomycetales > Planctomycetaceae > JAKFVC01. The sequence continues at coordinate 129 of JAQGHT010000079.1, forward strand.
TCTCAACACGCTATTCGCATGTTCGCCCGCAACATCTGGATTTGCCGGGTCTGTACGCCATGTCTTTCCGTCGATTACAAACTTGTATTCGTGAACTCCGGCCTTCAGCTGAATTTTCGTCTTGTAGACGCCGTCTTTGTCGGGGCCCGTCATTTGATGACCGGTTGGCTTCCACTCATTGAATCCTCCCGCGAGATACACAGACTCCGCCTTGAGTGCAGGGCGGTAGGTGAATTCCACTTCAAATTCGTTGTTGGCCAGTGGCTGGACCTGGGGCAGGCCGCGTCGCAAATCCTGGTCGTCGAGGACTGCCTCGAATTGAGCAACGAGCATCTCTTCCCAAGTTTGATCGCCCCAACCGACAGTCTGTTTTGGATCAGGATTGGCCGGATTCTTGTCAGAATTGTCATACCATGCCGTACAAAATAATGTGGATCCCTCTCGCATTTTTACCGGCTCGGCGAAGACATAGCTGTTTTGCCAATTGAAATCGTAATGCGGAACATCGACAAGCAGTTGTCGAACGCCTGCGGGGTCGATCGCTTCGATACGGAACGCCTTGCCGCGCAGATGCATGTGTGGCAGCAACGAGACCAGCTGCATATCGCGGTCAAATAGATGCTTGGCTTCGAAACTGGCATTGTCGGCCTGCGGGGGAATCCGGAGCCGGAAGTTGACCGCAGCGTCGGTTTGAAGCTGCTTCGCGACCGACTTCGCGTCGGTGAAGACCAGCGCCGCGCGGCTGAGATCGGTCGCCGGAACTCCATTCGGCGTATAGTGGACCTGAAAATAGAGTTTCGAACCGGCCGGTATCCGTTTCGCCATCCCGGGCCGAGCCTGCCACGCCGGCATGCCTGGTGCGAATGTCGCCACAGAGTTCAGTAATGAGGCTTCTGCGACGCGACCTTTGAAGCCAACCGGGACGTAGAACAGAATCAGATGATGCACTACGGCCCGGTTGCCCGGCCGGGCTTCAGCTGCAACGACCCACTTGTCTTCTTCAATCTTCTGGTCGAGCGGGAAGTATTGGTATTCGACCGTCCCCTTCGCGGGAACAGAGTACGGTTGAGCCATTTCCAAAATCAAATCCGGCTTGGGAATTTCCCACCCCTCTGTGAATTGACGAGGCTGCGGTGTATCGGCGGCGTTTCCCTGCGGCATGCCATTGTCAATCCAGTCAAACAACAGCTTTTGATCGGTTTCCGCCAATCGCCGGTCATTGACGAATTTCCCGGCATCGGATTTGGCGTGCCACGGAGGCATTCGCTTCTCCTGGACAACTTCGCGAATGGTCGCACTCCAGTTTACAACGTCTTCGTAAGCAGTCAGGGCAAACGGCCCGATCTCACCGGCCCGATGGCAAACGACACAATGCTTTTGAATCAGTGGGGCAATATCCCTGGCGTAGGTGATCGTACCCGTCGGAGCTCCACGGTGCGCACGACCGATGTGGCATCCCGTTGCCGTAGTCACCGCCATCGTGACGGCTTTCCCGCCCAGCAGTTCGTCGAGCGCGACAGCCAAGTCTTTGCGCTGCGGGGCGGCGCGTTGCACACCGATCCCGAACTGATCGTCGATCCGGCCCCAATAGCGAACGACGCGATTCTTATCGAGAACAAAGACTTCCGGAGTCCGCACGGCCCCGAACAGATCGGCCACGGAATTAGAGGGATCCTTCAGAAACGGAAACTCAATCTTCGAAACCCGAGCATAATGTCCCATTTCCGCCAACGTATCCTGCTGGTTGGCATCAATTGCGATGAACCCCACGTTTTTCGGTCCATACTGCCCAGCCAGTTCGGCGAGGCGCGGTCCATACAACTTCGCCAGAGGACATTCCGTCCCCAGAAAGGCCACCACCACAAGTTCACGATCTTTGAAATCAGCAAGCGCCTGACTTGCACCACGAAAGTCCTGGAGCTGAAAACCTTCAATCTTTCTTCCGAGCTGCACGGGATCAGCAGCTATAGAAACCCCAGTCAGAGACAGGACAACTCCCGAGACCATGATCAGGACTAACAACCGCATGAGACTGACTCCGATGTGCAGAAGCAAAATGAGCAGGCAGTTCGAAGGTCCGCAAAGGAACCCCAAGCACCGCCAGCTCATTTCAAGAGAATAGCCCTTTCAATATACCAGATCGGTCCTGTCAGCGAGAAGCACTCATGGCGTTCGGCTCACTCTTCTTACTCTCGGTGCCGTCCTCGATTTCACATCCGATTGTGCATTCCCCCGGAATCATCAGGCAGATTGAATTCTGGGAAGAATATTGCCATGATGCGCGGCGGTTTCACTGACGTCTGCCGTCCTATTGCATGCATGGTTTCTCAGCTTCTGGACGGACTTTGCGTAAGGAAAACGGTCCTGTACCGGCGCGAGAATCAACAGGGCAAACTCGGTCCGGCGAATAGCGTCGTTTAAGAATATGAATCGTGAACCAGGTAACTTGATTCACCGGAGTAAATTCATGCAGCGAATAGTGACGTTGATTTTTTCCGTTGCCTTATTGGCGTCCGTGTCAACGGTTCGGGCCGCTGGACCGATTCCCACGCCACTCTGGCCCGGTGATGTTCCCAATGCTTTAGGCAAAGCGGAACCAGACACCCCGTCGGTTCGCATTTATCAGCCCCCGAAAGACAAGTCCAATGGCACTGGGGTGGTAATCTGTCCTGGCGGTGGCTATGGCATTATTGCCATGGATCATGAAGGCTCACAAGTCGCCAAATTCTTGAACTCCAGGGGAATCACGGCTTTCGTGTTGCGATACCGACTGGCTCCATATCGGCATCCAATTCCGTTGAATGATGCACAACGGGCCATTCGATACGCGCGCGCCAACGCCGAATCCCTGGGTTTAAGTTCCAAACGGATCGGAGTGATGGGCTTTTCCGCTGGCGGCCACCTGGCGTCAACTGCCGCGACTCATTTTGATGCCGGCAAACTTGACGCCGTGGATCCGGTCGACCGCGTGAGCTGTCGTCCTGATTTTGCAATCCTCGGTTACCCTGTGATCAGTCTGAATGCCGACTTTGCGCATAAGGGATCAAGCAAGAATCTCCTGGGAGACAATCCCGACCCCGCTTTACTGGACAGTCTGTCGAACGACAAGCAGGTCACGAAAGAAACGCCGCCAACGTTTCTGTTTCATACTGCCGAGGACACCGGAGTGCCTCCCGAAAACAGCCTTGCGTTTTTCAGTGCTTTAAGAAAAGCGAAAGTTCCGGCGGAACTCCACATCTATCAACACGGGCCACATGGTGTGGGATTGGCGCCCGGCGACCCCGCTTTGAATACTTGGAAAGATCGTTTGATCGATTGGCTGCGCCAGAATTGTCTCCTCGCCGACGGTGATCGTGCGGCAATATCTGGTACAGTCAATTTGAATGGCATGCCATTGAAGTGGGGCCAGATCACTCTGCAGTCTCACGATTCGGTCAACGCACCGATCGTATTTGCTATGGTTCACAACGGCAAGTTTTCAGTTCCCCAGGATCATGGCGCATTATCCGGAAAATACCGTGTCAGTGTCTTCAATCTGGGCGATATTATCCACCAGCAGACAATCGAGGACGCGAAGGAGTTGACGCGTGGAGCGCTGGTATTTCAGATTGCCCCGAAGCAGAATGAGATGTCACTCGATCTGACGGACGGTCAATGAGTGTCACCGTCGCTCGTCAGCGAAGACGCCAGCCGGCGTTGTTTTACATTCCGGCCTGTCATGCACAAATGCGACTTCAAAAGCGGAGATACAAGCTGAGACGGTCGCAGGAATTAGCAGCCCAATCAAAACACCCAAGATCGAGATTTCGGATATGTTCGGATCGAGGGATCGGAAGCTCGCCGCACTCTTGCCTCTGGCACCACGCAGGTCGTTATTTGTCGCGGCCTGCGGCGTGGTCTCGCGCGGATTCGTGTGGGCGTTGTTGATCTTCGCACTGAATGCGATCGTTCCTCGCACGCTGATGGCAATGCAGGGACTGAATCCAAAGCTGCAGGTGCCAGTCGGCCCGTTCACACGGATGATCGATTTCATGTGCGATCCGACAAAAGCCTGCCGGTTGGCGGCATTCTTATTGGGCTGTATCGATCTCCCGATTTCCTACCTGATTTCCAATAGCATCGCCAGCCGCCGCTTGTGGGGGCGAACGATGATGTTGATTCCGCTCGGAATCGGGCTGATTGCTGGAGCCGGTTTTGTTGTCCTGTACCTCCAGCTGATCGCGCTGCAGGTGAAAGACGCAGGTATCTAAAAGGAAATGGGACAGATGTGACTCAGGAGACCAACGGGATTTCTATGTCCTATCGGTCCCATTCGTCCCATCAGTCCC